>CAKAQT010000073.1:0-6112 GCA_916720325.1 Parahaemophilus parainfluenzae | reverse complement strand
GATTGACCTTGAGGCAAAAGATCAGGATCAAAAATATCGATTTCTGTTCCCCAATGATGACGACTTCCCCCTGGAAGCGCTGACCAACGTAAAATGGCTTGTGCTTTTTGCCAATCATCTAACAACGCTAAATCTAATGGATTTCCCGCATCATCATGAACCTTGCGTTCACCGTTAAATTTACCGTTCCAAATGAGTTGTTGACGTTCAAAATCACGAAAGCTACTCGCGGGTTGCAAATTAAAGCCATTTTTGACCGCACTTTGCTGCAATCCTTGAAACGCTTTCATTGCCTCTGCTTGCAAAAAATGATTCGGAGAATGAGGTGTAGGCAAATTGATCAAATGTTCACGAGATTTGCCGGTTAACATTTCAGGCGTTAATTTCATCTTACTTGTCCAATAAATTCACTAACATTTGATGATAAATCTGACCGCACTTGGCAAGATCATCAACGTTTACACATTCATTCACTTTATGAATCGTTGCATTAAGCGGCCCAAATTCCACCACTTCAGCGCCCATTAATGCAATAAAACGTCCGTCAGAGGTACCACCACCTGTTTCTGCTTGTGGTGTAATATCAGCTGTTTGCTCAATTGCCGTCGTTAACGCATCTAATAATTTGCCCGGCTTAGTTAAAAATGGTTTACCCGATAAATTCCAATCAATGCGGTATTTCAAACCATGCTTTTCGAGCATTTCTACCACTTTCTGCTTAATACTTTCATCTGTAACTTCCGTACAATAACGTAAATTGAATTGCACATAAAGCTCACCAGGGATGACATTATTACTCCCTGTGCCTGCATGAATATTCGCAATTTGCAAACTGGTTGGCGGGAAAAATTCGTTGCCATTATCCCATTGATAAGTGGTTAATTCCTGCAAGAAAGGCGCGGCTTTGTGGATTGGGTTTTCCGCTAAATGGGGATAAGCTACATGACCTTGAATACCTTGAATATAGAGGTTACCAGTAATCGAACCCCGACGACCATTTTTGACTACATTGCCTAATGTTTTTGAACTAGACGGCTCGCCTACCATGCAATAAGTGATTTTCTCACCGCGTGCCATTAACGTTTCGACAACACGTACCGTACCATCTTTCGCGGCAGCTTCTTCGTCAGAAGTAATCAACAAAGCAATCGTCCCCTTATGATTCGGATTAGCTTTTACGTATTCTTCCGCCGCTATAATCATTGCGGCCAATGAGCCTTTCATATCTGCTGCACCACGGCCATAAAGCATATCATCAACAATTTCGGCAGAAAACGGCGGATAAGTCCATTGAGATTCATCTCCCGTTGGTACCACATCGGTATGCCCTGCAAAGGCAATGACTGGCTCACCAGCACCATGCTTCGCCCATAAATTTAACGTATCGTTGAAAGGCATCCATTCAATTTGAAAGCCGAGTTTTTCTAAACGCTCCGCAATTAGTTGCTGACAACCCTCATCATTTGGGCTAATAGAGGGGCGACGAATGAGGTCTTGTGCCAAAGAAACCACTTTTTCTTTCATAAAAACTCCTAAGAAATACTGTTCTTTTAAGCAAATACTGCACTATATTCTTTTTCATTGAAGCCAATTAAAGCTTTACCATCTTGCAAAATAATCGGGCGTTTAATTAACGTTGGATTTTCGGTTAATACCGAAAGTGCGGTGGATTTTGAGAGTGTATTTTTCACATTTTCATCAAGATTACGCCACGTTGTACTACGTTTATTGACTAAATTTTCCCAACCAAATTGTGCTTCTGCTTGTTGTAAGAATTGAATATCTAATCCATCAACACGGTAATCATGCAATTTATGTTCAATATTATGTTCAGCTAGCCACTTCAATGCTTTTTTCACCGTATCACAGTTTTTAATGCCATAAACGATAATCATATTCTCACCTCTAAAAATAAAAAATCCTCGATTTCATTTAGAACGAGGATTTTAACTGCTACATGAATTAATCACAAATAGATTAACCCTATATAACTTATGCATCCAAAAGAAAAAGTGCGGTAAAAATCAACCGCACTTTTCAAAAGGGAAATTAGAATTCGTAACCTACGCCCACTTTAGCGCCATAGTTATTCACTTTAGTATCGTCAAAGCTACCTAAACGGTTATATTCTAAACCACCGTTTGCATACACTTTTTCTGCTAATTTGTATTTAGCACCCGCAACTACACCATAACCCACTTTGGTTTCAGAAGAGCTTTTATAACGTTGTTCTGCACGATCTTCAAATTTGAAACGGTTAGCCGCAAGACGAGCACCAACATAAGGTTCAATTTGAGAGTTGGTATCGAAGTCATAGAATACTGTCGCACCTAAACCTTGAACTTTAGTGCCTTGGAAGTTACCGTGATGAGTATAATCACCTGCTACACGCATATTACCTAATTTGTAACCTACTGCAACACGAGGTTCAACTTTAGTTTTGCTTGAACCACCATTGCTTAATTTAGTTCTTGAAAGACCTAGATCACCTTCTGCATATAAACCTGCATTTGCTGTTGAAGCAACCGCTAATGCACCGACAACGATAGCTAATAATGATTTTTTCATTGGATAACCCCTGTTATTTGATTGAAAACACTGGAAATATACCACACTGCTTATGAATTTTCACTATGAAAAACCAATTTTCCCTGACATTTTCGGCATAAATAGGCAATTTTATCGCGTTGAATACGATTATGCCGACGAATCGTTAAGTAATGGGTCTGACATTCACATTGATAAACAAACATTTTACCTTGTACACTTTCCACATCGAATTGATGGCAAGTATCAGCCGGAATATTAAACAACTGTGTCATCACCGCTTGCCATTCCTGTCCATGCGGTTTCACCCGACCAAATACTTGATACACAATAAGATGGGCTAATTCATGGGGAACTACCTGACGAATAAATTCATCTGAGTTCTCGAGTAGCAAAGTGCGGTTAAATTTAATCTCATTTTTCTGCAAGTATGCAACGCCTGCCTTTACACCTCGCAAGTCATAACTGATTGTCGGGACTGGAAATTTCCGTTGAAAGTAATTTTCAGCAAGTTGTAATGTTTCTGCAAGCTTGCGTTGCACCTGCATTTTTAAATGCCGAAACTGAGTTTGAGATGACATCATCACACTAAGTAAACAAAAACCGCTAAATTAGCGGTTTTTATCATATACATTTAATTTACTTATTTTAGACCTGCAGCTGCACGTAATTCTTCAGCACGATCCACTTTTTCCCATGGGAACTGTTCACGCCCGAAGTGTCCATACGCGGCAGTTTGGCGATAGATTGGTTGAATTAAATTCAACATTTTAATTAAACCATAAGGACGTAAATCAAAGAATTCACGTACTAACTTAACTAATACTTCGTTTGATACTTTTCCTGTACCAAAGGTTTCTACCATGATAGAAGTTGGCTCTGCTACACCAATTGCATAAGAAAGTTGAATTTCACAACGATCTGCAAGACCTGCTGCAACGATATTTTTTGCCACATAACGTGCAGCATAAGCCGCTGAACGATCTACTTTTGATGGATCTTTACCAGAGAATGCACCACCACCATGACGAGCAGCACCGCCGTATGTATCAACAATGATTTTACGACCCGTTAAGCCACAGTCGCCCATAGGTCCGCCAATCACAAAACGACCGGTTGGGTTAATGAAATATTTTGTTTGTTGAGACAACCATTCACTTGGCAGAATTGGCTTGATGATTTCTTCCATCACGCCTTCATAAATTTCTTTTTGTGAGACTTCTTCACTATGTTGTGTTGAAAGGACGACTGCATCCACACCCACGATTTTGTTATCTTCGTATTTTAAGGTCACTTGGCTTTTCGCATCAGGTCGTAACCATGCTAATTTGCCACTTTTACGCACTTCTGCTTGTTTTTCCATTAAACGATGCGCATAAGTAATAGCAGCAGGCATCAAGACTTCTGTTTCATTTGTCGCATAACCAAACATGATCCCTTGGTCACCCGCACCTTGATCTAATGGATTCTCACGATCCACACCTTGGTTAATATCAGATGATTGCTTACCAATCGCATTTAATACCGCACAAGAATTGCCATCAAACCCCATCTCTGAGTGTTTGTAACCAATATCACAAATCACTTGGCGAGTGAGATTTTCAATATCAACCCATGCTGATGTAGTAATTTCACCACCAACTAACGCCATCCCTGTTTTTACATAGGTTTCGCAAGCCACACGTGCTTTAGGATCTTGTTTTAAAATTTCATCAAGTACCGCATCAGAAATTTGATCGGCAATTTTATCTGGATGTCCTTCTGAAACGGATTCAGAAGTAAATAAATAGCTAGACATAAGTTCTCTTCTTTTGGATGTATTGACGTATAGACGGCTATAATACGCTTTTTTGTCTAATAAGCAAGCATTCCTATCAAGTATTTTTGAAATGTGACAAGAAAATAAGCATTCAGGCAAAATTCATCTACTTCACTAAATCCAACATTTCTTGCGCATTCGCCAAGGCGAGCTCAGTAATTTCACTGCCACCGAGTAATCTTGCAAGAGCAGGAACGCGTTCTTCTTGAGAAAGTGCGGTCATTTTAGTTTCTGTTTTATCATCAACGGTAAATTTCTCAACATTAAATTGATGATGTCCATGACATGCTACTTGTGGTAAATGGGTCACACAAAGCACTTGGCATTTATCGCCTAATTGGCGCAACAATTTACCCACTACGCTCGCGGTTTTACCGCTAATGCCAACATCCACTTCATCAAAGATCAGCGTTGGAATTGCCGATTGATCGGACGTTAAGACTTGAATCGCTAATGAAATACGAGACAACTCACCACCAGATGCCACTTTTGCTAATGGTTGCGCTTGTTGTCCTAAATTACTGCGTAAAGTAAAGACGATATTATCAGCTCCATTTGCCGCAACTTTCGTTAAATCTGAATTCACTTCAATGAAAAACTCGGCATTTTCCATTGCAAGCCCTTTGATAGAATGTGTAACCTGTTGTGCTAATTTCTCTGCAGCTTGGCAACGGCTTTCATGTAATTGTTTTGCCGTATGTTGCATTTTCTCAAAGGCGGCTTTTTCTTCTAAAATCAGACGTTCTTCACTTTCTGAAAAATCTAAAAGTGCGGTCAATTCTGCTTTTAATTTTTGATGCCACTCCACCAACTCTTCAGGTTTAACATTATGCTTGCGAGCAAGTTGTAAAGCTTGACCTAAACGTTGTTCAATCTCTTGTAACAACATCGGATCTTGCTCAATATGAGAAGCAAGATGTTGCACTTCACTTGTCGCCTCTTGCACTTGAATAAGTGCATCATTCAACATTGTTTGAACAGAAGCATAGCGAGGATCTAACTCACTTAATTCATCAATATACTGTGTCGCACGATAAAGCATCGAATCGATACTCACGGTCTCATTTTCACTGAGTAGCTGTAAGGCTGATTGTGATAACTGTGTCAGCTGTTCGCTATTTGATAGACGACGTTGATCCTCTTCCAATTCCAAATATTCATTTGGACGAAGGGCAAACTCATCTAACTCCTCTACCTGATATTGTAAAAGCTGTTTCTTCGCTTCATTTTCGGCAACTTTTTGTTGGAAGGTTTTAACTTGCGTTTGAAGATTTTTCCACGCGCGATAATCTTCTCGCATTTGTGCGAGCAAATCATGGTGATGTGCAAATGTGTCCACCAACTGAAGTTGGTAGTCATTTTTCAATAATAATTGTGAAGCGTGCTGCCCATTAATATGAATAAGATATTGACCAATTTCTTTTAATTGAGAAGCTGATACAGGCGTGCTATTAATAAAGGCTTTAGAACGCCCATCTGCATTAATGACACGGCGTAAAATACAATCAGAGGGATTATCAGGATCTTGCAATTCTTGCTCTTGCAACCATTGATAAGCGGGGTTCGTTGGTTCAATAAAAAAGGTGGCGCAGATTTCGGCTCTTTCCTGCCCTTCTCGAACCATAGACGTTTCAATACGTTGCCCTAAGCATAACCCCAATGCATCAATAGCAATGGATTTTCCTGCGCCAGTTTCCCCCGTGATCACAGACATTCCTTTCGCCAATTCAATCTCTAATTGACGAA
>CAKAQT010000072.1:0-6212 GCA_916720325.1 Parahaemophilus parainfluenzae | reverse complement strand
GCTCTTAATGCCATCAATGCACTTTCTTCATCTCGAATTTCACCAAGCATAATAATGTCGGGATCTTGTCGTAAAAATGTACGAAGTAATCGGCTAAAATCTAAACCGATTTGCGGATTCACTTGAGTTTGAATGATGCCTTCTAATTCAATTTCAACGGGATCTTCTGCCGTCATAATATGTTTATCTGGCGTATTGAGCCATTGAAGTGCGGTATAAAGCGAGATACTTTTTCCGCTTCCCGTGGGTCCGGTCACCAGAATTAAACCTTGAGGTTGGCTGAGTGCATGCTGAAATTGACTTTGTTGGTTTTGTGTCATGCCAAGCTCAGCAAAACTTAACTGAACAGGTTTATTTCGTTGTAATCGTAATACCGCTTTTTCTCCCCAATGCGTAGGCAAGGTAGAAAGGCGGAAATCTAAAATATCGGAGAATGTCGTTTTGAATTGAAAGCGGCCATCTTGTGGTAACCGAGTTTCACTGATATCCAGTTTGGCTAAGAGTTTTAGGCGAGAAATTACCCGATTGGCGAGCGATTTACTGATTATCGGTTGTGGTTGGAGTACACCATCAATACGTAAACGAATTAAGAGCCCATTTGGCTGAGTTTCTAAATGAATATCGGAGGCATTTTTTTGCAGGGCTGTTTCAAAAATACTGTTTAATAATTGAATAACGGGTTCATCTTCATTAGCTAAATTAGCCGTGCTTTCGTCTTCTGAATGATGATAAAACGTGGTTTGCTCTTCGATTTGATTGGCTTTAGGTGCAAGGGATTGTAAAAGTTGTTTGAGTTGAGTCGTTTCAAATAAAATCGGTTCAACCAATTTTCCACTTAAAAAAGCAAAGGTTTCACAAGCTGCAAGATTATTCAGCGAATCCACCGCAAGCCATAAATGGTGTTCGTCTTCTTTAAGAGGGAGCGCAAAGTAACGCAACAGCAAAGCTTGTTGCTGTTGGTTTTGTTGCCAATATTGTGGCGAGATATGATAAATCTCGCCATTTTTTGCGATTGCTTGATAGGCCATGTTTCGCTATTTGGTAGGAGAGCAGAAACCCGCAGGGAATAAATCCGCATTGCTTGGGCAAGCAGTTGTCCAGGTGACACCTGATGAGGTTGAGCCTGTCGCCGTTAAAGAATAACTGATCCCATCCAATGCCCCATTTCCTGTTACCGTAATTACACCTGATTTCGTGGTAATGGATTTAACATAGCCTTTTGCAGTAGTGATGTCTGCTGCAATGCCATTTGAACCACCTGAACAGTTTGTCGGGGCATTGGTGCTATAGACACATAACTCCACATCAGATTTATAAGGTGCAGATGCTTGCAACAATTCGGAGATAGCCGCTTTTTTGGTATAATTTTGATAAGACGGAATGGCGATCGTCGCGAGAATAGCAATAATCGCAATCACGATCATCAATTCAATTAACGTAAAACCTTTATGTAAAGGTTTAGAAAAAGTCAGTTTCATTAAATTAAATTTCCTTTTGGTTGAATAAAAAAATGCCAGGATTGGCTGCAACATTGTGTAAAAGGGAAAAATGAAAGTAAAACTGACCGCACTTTTTTTGCGATCTCGATCGCAAAAATGAAATTTAATCGCAGAAAAACAGATGAATAAGATAAAAAATGGCTGGTTAAGCCAGGCAAGAAAAGTGATTTCACCACATTTTGATGAACGTCCTGATGTAGAGGATATTTCATTACTCGTCATTCATTACATCAGTTTGCCGCCAGAACAATTTGGTGGGGGATATGTAGATGACTTTTTCCAAGGTAAACTCGATCCAACCATCCATCCCTATTTTGAGGAAATTTATCAATTTCGCGTGTCTGCCCATTGTTTAATTGAACGGGATGGCAAGGTGACACAGTATGTTAGTTTCAATGATAGAGCATGGCATGCGGGGCTTTCTTGCTTTGAAGGACGCGATAAATGCAATGATTTTGCGATTGGGATTGAGCTAGAGGGCAGTAATGAACAACCTTTTACAGCGGAGCAATACCAAGTGCTTGCTGCATTAACACGAGATATTATGCAAGCTTACCCTAAAATAACGCTCGATCGTATCGTTGGGCATTGCGATATTTCACCTGGTCGTAAGATCGATCCAGGTCAATATTTTGAATGGGAACACTATTTAGCGTTAGTCAAAAAAGGCTTGGATGAAAAATAACCATTAAATTTTTTGATTGAATGTGAATAAGATGATTTCTGTGAATAAGCGTTATCTTCATGAAATTAAAGATAAAATTTCTTCTCAAAAATCGATGGTAAAATGCTAAGAAGAGTTATGCAACAGTCACCATTTGCTCAATCACAATTTTATCCACAGAAATATTGAATAACTCACAGCTGTTATTTCTTCACCAAGCAAGGAATGTTTAAACTAAAAAATGGCTGAATTTTTGACCGCACTTTGATGAGAAAAAGTGCGGTCATTTTTTTCGAGAAATTTTTGAGCAAATATTATTCAAAAATGAAAAAAGTGAAGTGAGAAAAGCTGTTTTTGATCTTTATACACAGTTAAATTTAGACTATCCAAGTGTTACCCACAGAGTTATCCACAATAGGGTAAATATGCCCATTCGGTTGATAAAAAAGCGAATTTATGAAACAATCTGCAAATTATTTTTGTACAAAATTTAAGGTGAACGATAGTGATCGATTTTGATGGCTACCGTCCAAATGTAGGCATTGTCATTTGTAATCGCAAAGGGCAGGTGCTTTGGGCTAAACGATACGGGCAGAATTCGTGGCAATTCCCGCAAGGTGGAATTAACGATAATGAAAGTGCCGAACAAGCCATGTATCGTGAATTATATGAAGAGGTTGGTTTGCAACCCAAAGATGTGAAGGTGCTTTACGCGTCTAAACATTGGTTGCGTTATAAGCTGCCGAAAAGATTGCTGCGTTATGACAGCAAACCCGTGTGTATTGGGCAAAAACAACGTTGGTTTTTGTTGCAATTAGTGGGGGATGAAAAAAATATTAATATGAACACAACAAAATCACCAGAATTTGATGGTTGGCGTTGGGTAAGTTTTTGGTATCCCGTACGTCAGGTTGTGTCCTTTAAGAAAGATGTTTATCGCAAAGCGATGAAAGAGTTTGCCCAAGTGATGTTTGGCAACGAAAAAACATTGCTTGAAAATTCGCAAGAGCATGAGACAAATAAACCTTATCATGCGCCGCGTAAAAATGGTTCTTCTAAATATCAAAAACGTTCGTTTTATAAATCAAGGGGGCAATAATGCTCACTTTTATTCTACTTTGTTTACTTG
The DNA here is from genome assembly GCA_916720325.1 of Parahaemophilus parainfluenzae. GTDB lineage: Bacteria > Pseudomonadota > Gammaproteobacteria > Enterobacterales > Pasteurellaceae > Haemophilus_D > Haemophilus_D parainfluenzae_W. The sequence goes on along the minus strand of CAKAQT010000072.1, from coordinate 2,920 downwards.
TCGGGTCTGTTGTTGGTTTTCTTGCCGGATTATTTGGCATTGGTGGTGGGCTAATTATCGTCCCAACCTTGGTTTATTTATTGCCGATGGTAGGCGTACCTGAACCCTTGCTGATGTCCACCGCATTAGGGACTTCATTTGCAACCATTGTGATTACTGGATTTTCTTCTGCACAGCGTCATCATAAACTAGGTAATATAGTCTGGAGTGCCGTGAAAGTATTGGCACCGATGGTGATGATCTCGGTCTTTATCTCTGGTTTGTTTATTGGCAAACTTGATCGTGATGTATCAGCCAAAATCTTTGCCTGTTTAGTCGTATATTTAGCGGCAAAAATGATGATTTCTATTAAGAAAAACACAGGGAAAACCAAACCTTTAACAACGCAAGCTTCTGTTATTGGTGGTATTTTAATTGGGATGGCATCAAGCGCAGCTGGAGTTGGCGGTGGTGGTTTTATCGTGCCATTTTTAAATTCCCGCGGGATTGATATGAAAAAAGCCATCGGTTCTTCTGCATTCTGTGGGGCACTTCTTGGTTTATCAGGCATGTTTAGCTTTATGGTGAGTGGTTGGGGTAATCCTGCCATGCCAGATTATTCCCTAGGTTATGTTTATTTGCCTGCCGTGCTTGGTATTACGGGCACTTCATTCTTCACTTCTAAACTAGGGGCAACAGCAACCTCCAAACTCCCTGTCCCAACCTTGAAAAAAGGCTTTGCCTTGCTATTAGTTGCGATCGCAGTTGATATGTTTATTAAATAAGGAATGTTATGAATTCAGAATTTTTGATGCTTCCGCATTTTGATCCGACTATTTTCACTTTCGGTGATAGCAATATAGGGTTGCGTTGGTATGGTTTAATGTATTTATTAGGCTTTATTTTTGCTCGTTGGCTAGCGGTTCGTCGTGCCAATCAACCAAATAGTGGTTGGACTGTGGATCAAGTGGATACGTTACTTTTTAATGGCTTTATGGGCGTATTCTTAGGTGGTCGTATTGGGGATGTTTTCTTCTATAATTTTGATCATTTTGTGCAAGATCCGCTGTATTTATTTCGTGTTTGGGAAGGGGGAATGTCATTCCATGGTGGATTAATTGGGGTGATTATCTCAATGATTTGGACCTCTTATTCTCAAAAAAGAAGCTTCTGGCAGACGGCAGATTTTGTGGCACCCTTGATTCCATTTGGCTTAGGGATGGGACGAATTGGTAACTTCATCAATTTAGAACTTTGGGGACGAGAAACGGATGTGCCTTGGGCTATGATTTTCCCAAATGATCCATTGTTATTACCTCGCCATCCTTCACAGCTTTATGAGGCGTTCTTAGAAGGTTTCGTGCTGTTTATTATTCTGAATGTCTTTATTAAAAAGCCTCGTCCTGTAGGTTCGGTAGCTGGATTATTCCTGATTTGTTACGGGATTTTCCGTTTTATCGTTGAATATGTCCGTGAGCCTGAAGTGGAATCTTTCTTAGGCATCATGACTCGTGGACAAGCGCTTTGTTTGCCGATGATTATTGGTGGTGGATTAATTATGGCATGGGCATACAATCGCTCGAAAAGTGCGGTTCATCAGTAAGGAGTTTTTTATGAAACAATATTTAGATCTTTGTCGACGCATTGTAAATGAAGGTGAGTGGGTTGCTAATGAGCGTACTGGCAAGCGTTGCCTTACAGTGATTAATGCGGATCTAGAATATGATGTTGCTAATAATCAATTCCCCTTAATTACCACGCGAAAAAGCTATTGGAAAGCGGCAATTGCGGAATTTTTAGGTTATATCCGTGGTTATGACAATGCGGCAGATTTCCGTAAACTTGGCACCAAAACATGGGATGCAAATGCCAATGAAAATGCCGCTTGGCTTGCTAATCCACATCGTAAAGGCACCGATGATATGGGGCGCGTTTATGGTGTGCAAGGCAGAGCATGGCGTAAACCGAATGGCGAAACCATCGATCAACTTCGTAAAATTGTGAACAATTTAAGCCGAGGTATTGATGATCGCGGTGAAATCCTGACGTTCTTCAATCCAGGCGAATTTGATCTAGGCTGTTTGCGTCCTTGCATGCACACACATACTTTCTCTTTAGTAGGCGATACATTGCACTTAACGAGCTATCAGCGTTCTTGTGATGTGCCACTTGGCTTAAACTTCAATCAAATTCAAGTCTTTACTTTCCTTGCATTAATGGCGCAAATTACCGGCAATAAACCGGGTAAGGCATATCATAAAATTGTAAATGCGCATATTTATGAAGACCAACTTGAGTTAATGCGTGATGTGCAATTAAAACGTGAACCATTCCCTTCACCACAATTAGAAATTAATCCTGATATTAAAACCCTTGAAGATCTTGAAACTTGGGTAACGATGGATGATTTCAAGGTGGTGGGCTATCAATCTCACGAACCGATCAAATATCCTTTCTCAGTTTAGGCATTCAAAGTGCGGTCAGATTTAGACGAGAAATTTATGCAACACGCTCTGATGCTTGCCGATCGTGCAGAAGCGCTCGGCGAGATTCCTGTCGGGGCGGTGTTGGTGGATGATGAAGGAAATATTCTCGGTGAAGGCTGGAATTTATCTATCATTGAAAATGATCCGACCGCTCACGCTGAAATTGTCGCATTGCGTAATGCAGCACAACATATTCAAAATTATCGTCTGCTCAATACCACACTCTATGTCACCCTTGAGCCTTGTACCATGTGTGCGGGTGCGATTTTACATAGCCGGATTAAACGTTTAGTCTTCGGTGCGTCAGATTATAAAACCGGGGCAGTAGGTTCTCGCTTTCATTTCTTTGATGATTATAAAATGAATCATACGTTAGAAATTACGTCTGGCGTGCTCGCAGAAAAGTGCGGTCAGAAATTGAGTGATTTTTTTAAAAAAAGACGAGAGCAGAAAAA
>CAKAQT010000071.1:0-6264 GCA_916720325.1 Parahaemophilus parainfluenzae | reverse complement strand
AAACCCAATCGTGCAGCGGCAGGGCAAAATATTTTCGCCTCAAATTATCATCAATCTCGTGAAAAACAATCGGAAAATCGACCGCACTTTTCAAACCGTAGTGAATACCTTCCGTCATATAGTTATCGCGAACAACCTACAAAGACGGAACAACGCTTATATGGTGAATTAGTACGTCCTGCGGAAAATTCTCAAGTTTTAACAAAACCTGTCGTTGAACAACAACTCCCACAGACAAGTGAAACAGGCTATTTACGCGCATTAGCATTAATTGAAAATAAAGCATTGCTTTTACAACAAAATCAGCAGTTTTATTTGATGTCATTAGCTAAATTGCAAACCTTAAATTATGAATTAACCTTACAACAAGGTGAAATTTCACAACAGCCGTTGCTCATTCCGATTATTTTTCGCTTAGATGAAAAACAATTTGAACAATGGCAAAAACAAAAAGCTTTTTTCCAACAAAGTGGTTTTGAATTTATTGAAAATGAAGCCCAGCTACGTCTCACTCTAAACAAAGTGCCTACGGTTTTACGTACACAAAATTTACAAAAATGTGTGGTGAGCCTACTTGCTGAACATCTAGAAAATATGCCTGATTTCCTGACCGCACTTTGTCATAAGCTAGAGATGAAACCAATTCAAGTGTTAGCGGACGCAGTCAGCTTATTAAGTGAAACGGAACGCTTACTGAATAAAGCTCATCAAGAAAAATTTAATACATTACTGAAACCGATTAACTGGCAGCCTTTTTTAACTGATTTGTAATATGACACAAAAAACTGACTCCAAACCAACCGCACTTTTTCTGATGGGACCGACGGCCTCAGGAAAAACAGATCTTGCTATTCAATTACGTCAAAGCCTGCCAGTGGAAGTGATCAGTGTCGATTCTGCATTAATTTATAAAGGCATGGATATTGGTACGGCAAAGCCTTCTAAAGAAGAACTTGCTCTTGCTCCTCACCGCTTAATCGATATTTTAGATCCCGCTGAAAGTTATTCTGCGATGAATTTTCGTGACGATGCGCTCAGAGAAATGGCTGATATTACCGCGCAAGGCAAAATTCCACTTTTGGTTGGCGGCACCATGTTGTATTACAAAGCATTGATTGAGGGGCTTTCTCCCCTTCCATCTGCTGATGAAAATTTACGCTTAGAAATTGAAGAAAAAGCGCAAAAATTTGGCTGGCCAGTACTTCATCAAGAATTACAAAAAATTGATCCTATTTCAGCAGAGCGTATCAATCCAAATGATTCACAGCGCATTAATCGTGCATTAGAAGTATTCTATTTAACGGGTAAATCATTAACGGAATTAACCGAACAAAAAGGCGAAGAATTGCCTTATCAATTTTTACAATTCGCTATTGCACCAGAAGATCGCGCGGTATTACATCAACGTATCGAACAACGTTTCCATAAAATGATCGAATTAGGCTTCCAAGAAGAAGTGGAAAAACTCTACCAACGAGAAGATCTCCATCCTGATTTGCCTTCTATCCGCTGTGTGGGCTATCGCCAAATGTGGGAATATTTACGTGGTGACTATGATCATGAAGAAATGGTCTTCCGCGGTATTTGTGCAACTCGACAATTAGCTAAACGACAAATCACCTGGCTACGCGGCTGGAAAACACCATTAAATTGGCTAGATAGTCTGCAACCGCAACAAGCCAAAGAAATCGTACTACGCAAGATTGACGAACATTTTAAGGGGTAAATTATGGCGCTTTCACTTCCGCTTTCGACTGAAAAACTCATTCAACTTGGCGAAGTGCTTTGCCAATATTTCCCTGAAATGAATCTTGATGAATTAACCCAACAAATCGAGCGAGATGCAACAGATCTCACGACTCCGATCGGACAAATAAACTATGCCATCAGTCTGTCTGATTTCTTGGAAAAAATCTTAAAAAAACACCCGCACTTTTTAGCTCAATGGTGGCAAACTCCTCCTCAATTTTCAGATTGTCAACATTATATTAGCCGTTTAGCTGACCAACTCTCCACTATCCAAAACGAAGAACAGCTTTACAAAACGCTACGAGATTTTCGTAATCAAGAAATGGCAAAACTCAGTTTCTGTCAAAGCTTGAATCTTGCCACCGTAGAAGAAATTTTTATTCGTCTTTCTCAACTTGCTGAGAGTCTTATCATTGGTGCGAGAGATTGGCTGTACAAACAAGCTTGCGAAGAAATGGGCACGCCTTGCGATGAAAATGGCAACCCACAGCAACTCTATATTCTTGGCATGGGAAAATTAGGTGGTTTTGAGCTAAATTTCTCCTCTGATATTGATTTAATTTTTACCTATCCTTCACAAGGCGAAACCGTTGGAGCAAGACGAGCCGTTGATAACGCCAAATTTTTTACCCGTTTAGGTCAACGTCTGATTAATGCATTGGATCAATTTACGCCAGATGGTTTTGTCTATCGTACAGATATGCGCCTTCGTCCTTTTGGCGACAGTGGTGCACTTGCCTTAAGTTTTTCTGCAATGGAACAATATTACCAAGATCAAGGGCGAGACTGGGAACGCTATGCCATGATCAAAGGGCGTATTTTAGGCGCAAATGAGCAAGATCCCAATGTAAAAACCTTGCAGCAATTACTTCGCCCCTTTGTGTATCGACGCTATATTGATTTTAGTGTGATTCAAGCTTTACGTGAAATGAAAGGTAAAATTGAGCGTGAAGTGCGTCGTCGTGGCTTAAAAGACAATATTAAGTTAGGTGCAGGCGGGATTCGAGAAATCGAATTTATTGTGCAAGTTTTTCAACTGATTCGCGGTGGGCGTGAGATCAAACTCCAACAATATGAATTGCTTAAACTTCTTCCTGAAATACGAGATCTTGGTTTAATTACGCCTCAACAATACCGTGAATTAAGAGAAGCTTATATCTTTCTACGACGTACTGAAAACGTGCTTCAAGCCATTGATGACCAACAAACGCAACTACTTCCAACAGATGAAGAAAATCGCCTTAGATTAATGGTTGCTTGTCGAGAATACACTTATTTAGATGAGAACAATCAAACTACGATGAAATCTTATCCAATTGAAAACTGGGATGATTTCTATCAAATACTACAAGCACACCAACAAAAAGTGCGGTCAGTTTTTGATGCATTAATTGGTGAAGAAAAAGATGAACGTACCGATGACAATAATCAGTGGATTGATTTTTTAGAAAGTGATCTTGATGACATTGAACAAATGTTGGTTGATAATCACATTGATGATGACGCGATTTCCGATATCTTAGATAAACTTATTCAATTCAAAGAGGGGCTTGCGCGCCGTGTTATTGGCTCTCGTGGTCGAGAAGTTTTAGCTCACTTATTACCAAATATCTTTACCCAAATATTTGAGCAAAAAAATTACCGCACTTTATTGCCACGCATTCTCAATATTATCGATAAAATTGCGAGTAGAACGACTTATTTGGAATTGCTCTTAGAAAATCCTCAAGCCATTGAGCAGCTTATTGAACTATGTGCGCAATCCCAGATGATCGCCGAACAAGTGGCTCGCCACCCTATTCTACTCGATGAATTATTAAATACTGAAGCGCTACGTAATCCATTGCCGTTCACACAGTATCCTGACGAATTAAAGCAATATATGCTGCGATTACCGCAAGATGATGAAGAACAATTTATTGACGGTTTACGCCAATTCAAACAGTCTATTTTATTACGTGTTGCAGCCGCCGATATTCTCGGCGTATTGCCTGTTATGAAAGTGAGCGATCATCTCACTTATCTAGCTGAAGCAATTATTGATGCCGTTGTCAATTTTGCCTGGCAACAAATCAGTCAACGCTTTGGTGTACCCGAACATCTAGTAGGTAAAACAGAAAAAGTCTTTTTAGTAATTGGCTACGGTAAATTAGGCGGAATTGAACTCGGTTATAAATCTGATTTGGATTTAGTCTTTTTATACCAATCTGTTGAAGGTCAAACCATTGGTGGAAAAAAATCCATTGATAGCAATCAATTCTATTTAAGATTGGCTCAAAAAATTGTCAGTATTTTTAGTATGAATACCAGTGCAGGCATACTCTACGATGTTGATATGCGATTACGACCTTCAGGCGATGCGGGCTTATTAGGCTGTTCGCTTCAAGCATTTGAAAACTATCAACTCAATGAAGCATGGACTTGGGAAAAGCAAGCACTTGTCCGTAGCCGTGCTATTTTTGGTGAAACTGAATTAAAAGCAGAATTTGAAAAAATTCGCTGTAATGTACTTTCCGCTCAAAGAGATATTAATCAGCTAAAAATCGAAGTAAGAGAAATGCGTGAAAAAATGTACGAACATTTATCTCATACAAAAGACAGCTTTTTTAATATCAAAACCGATCGTGGCGGCATTACCGATATTGAATTTATCGCCCAGTATCTGATGCTCGCGAACGCTCCAACTAATCCAATATTAACCAAATGGTCTGATAACGTCCGTATCTTTGATTCAATGGCAGAATATCACATTATTTCTCTAACAGAATGTGAAAAGCTCAAATCCTGCTACGTGACACTACGTAATAAAATTCATCACCTGAACTTGTTAGGAAATCCTGTTATTGTTGATGATTCGGCGTTTGCAGAAGAAAGAGAGTTTGTTTGTTCTTTCTGGCAAAAACTTTTCCATTAAAAAATAATAATATATTTTTATATCATTTCTAATGACATAAAAAACCGCATATAAAATATGCGGCTTTTAAGTTAATGCAACTATACGAATAAGTTCAGAATATTAATGAGTTTTAGCTGCTATAAAATTTTTGAATCCTTGTTCTGCATTTTTAAATGAAGAAATATCACACCTAAATCCTTCTGCATCTACATGTTTTTTAGAGGCGCTGAGTATAGCTTTCTCTAATTTGGAGTCTGATTTAGCCATATTATAAAGCTTAATAAAATTATCTTTAACCAATGGAACATTATTTTCTATCATATAAGGACGTAATAAATGACCAAAAAAATACTCTTTAACATAGTTTTGCTCAGACTGTCCCATATCACGTAAAGTTTTACTTAAACTCTCATCCATAAATTTCTGCCACTTATACGCTATTTTTTGGGGACAAGTTTTACTATATGTAGCTGCTATAACACTAGCAACCCCAATTTTCTTTAAATCATCCTCACTGAACTGAGCAGTTTGCTGAGGCTGCGAAATAACATTAGACATATTTGTATTAGGCAGATTTACACTACTCTCACAGCCTGATATAAATAAAGCAATTGCCATCACTGGAAGTAACTTTTTCATTTTGATTCCTTAATAAGTATTACAAAAAACTTGATTACCAATTCGATTACAAAAGGTATTTCTCGGTCGATTTTGACCAACACTTTGGATAACCTGATTGTTTTGTTGTTGATATGCTCTATAAGCTGCACTTTGAGCAGCATCAAATTGAACATCCGCACTTGTCACATTAGCACTCACAGCTGTAAGAGCATAAGAATGGCTTGTAGAAGTTACAGGGAATTGATTTCGATATTGCTCAACGGCTCCTCCAACCCAAACAGCTTGACAGGGTTGTACCTGAATAACACCTCTCTGAATATCTTGTTCTGAAATATTATAATAGGCATTATAAGGAGTATAGCCAACAAACTGTCCTCCGCAGATTAATCTTGCATTTTGTGGTGAAGAGTTATACCAAACATGTAAGCCTGATGAGCAAGCTGATAAACCTAATAGCATAATCCCCAAAAGAGAAATCGATTTAATTAGACGATTCATCGTATTTATCTTCCTTGATTTAATTGATAGTTACCTTTGCGGTAAACTGTAATATAAAGCCCAAAAGGTTCCCATTGATATTCAAGAGAATAAAAAGGATTTTCTTGAATAATTTTTTTCATAGCTTTATCTACAATATCTTTATCCCAATCAACTGCTAGATTTACTTCTTTTTTAGGAGTTTCATAATCATTTTTCAAAATTTGGAATGGTGTTTTCAATATATTAGAAACTCTTTCATATACCTCTTTTGATGATATTTCACTCATATATTCCTCTCGTAAGATTAAATTTTAATTTTTATCAATATTATTTTATTCTTTCTGTCAAGAAAGAGTAAATCCAGTATACTGGGTTTATTCTTTCTGTCAAGAAAGAGTAAATCCAGTATACTGGGTTATATATTTGAGAATAATTCGTAAAAATAAAGAAAAAATAGAAATAGAAAAACCCCAAGCCATTCAGCTCGGGGTTCTACATTCAGTACCTGGCGGTGTCCT
>CAKAQT010000070.1:0-6273 GCA_916720325.1 Parahaemophilus parainfluenzae | reverse complement strand
GCCGTTGCTGCTGGCGCAGCTTATTATTTTTTCTCAAGCAATAGCAAACAAGAAACGACTTATCTGACGGAGTCCGTTACCCGTGGTAATGTGGAAAAAACAGTTGTCGCTTCTGGTTCAGTTGAAAGCGTGAATGAAGTTGATGTTGGTGCCCAAGTTTCGGGTAAAATCACCAAACTCTATGTCAAATTAGGGCAAGAAATCAAAAAAGGCGAAATGATCGCAGATATTGATTCCACAACCCAAATTAATACCTTAAATACCAAAAAGGCGGCATTGGTTAGCTATCAAGCACAATTAAAAGCGAAGAAAACCGCTTATGATGTTGCCCTTTCAAGCTATAACCGCTTATCAAAACTTTATACACAAAAAGCGACATCTTTAGATAGTCTGAATACAGCCAAAAGCACCCTTGATAATGCAAAAGCGGAAATGGAAGCCATTGAAGCCAATATCAAACAAGCTGAAATTGAAGTAAATACCGCAGAAACCAATGTGGGCTACACCAAAATCACCGCACCAATGGACGGTACTGTTATCTCTGTGCCTGTTTCAGAAGGTCAAACCGTTAATGCCAACCAAACAACGCCAACAATTGTGACCATTGCCGATTTAAGCAAAATGAAAATTAAGCCTGAAATTTCAGAAGGCGACATTACCAAAGTTAAAGCAGGCCAAGAAGTCAGCTTTACTATTTTATCGGATAGCCAAACGGTGTATCACTCCGTCATTGATTCTGTTGACCCAGCAAATACCACGACAAGTGATAGCTCTTCAACATCATCTTCGACAAGTTCAAGCAGTAGCTCAACAACCAGTGCTATCTACTATTACGCCAATGTTTTAATTGATAACCCTGATCGTACTTTACGCATTGGGATGACAACAGAAAACAACATCAAAATTGCCAACGCTAAGGATGTGTTATTGGTTTCCAATATGGCTATTCAAAAACGTGATGGCAAAAACTTTGTCAATGTATTGAATGATAAAAATCAACCTGAACAGCGTGAAGTTGAAACCGGTGTACAAAATGATTTCCACACTGAAATCAAATCCGGCGTAAACGAAGGTGAGAAAGTTATCGTGTCACAAGTCGCGAATGGTGAACAGGTTGGCTCTATGCCTCGTGGTCCAAGAATGTTCTAAAAGTGCGGTAGAAAATTAATGAATATTATTGAAATTAAGGATCTCAACCGTTACTTCGGTGAAGGCGAAAATCGTGTTCATATTTTAAAGAATGTCTCTTTAAATATTGAAAAAGGCGATTTCGTCGCGATTATTGGGCAATCAGGTTCCGGTAAATCAACCCTGATGAATATCATCGGATGCTTGGATACGGCAACCAGTGGTTCTTACAAAATCAATGGTAAAGAAACCATTGAATTGAGCAAAGATCAGCTTTCAGATTTGCGTAGCCAAAAATTCGGTTTTATTTTCCAACGCTATAACTTATTGTCGAGCTTGACCGCAGCAGAAAATGTCGCCTTGCCTGCAATTTATGCAGGAATGTCGCAAGAAAAACGTCTTTCTCGAGCAAAACAGCTTTTAGAAAAATTAGGCTTAGGCGATAAATGGCAAAATAAACCAAGCCAGCTTTCAGGTGGTCAGCAACAACGAGTGAGTATTGCGCGTGCATTGATGAATGGTGGCGAAATTATTTTAGCCGATGAACCCACTGGCGCATTGGATTCTCAAAGCGGTCAAAATGTGATGGAAATTCTGCGTCAATTACACGCAGAAGGCCACACCATTATTATGGTAACCCACGATCGTGAAATTGCCGCCAGTGCGAATCGCGTGATTGAAATTAAAGACGGCGAAATCATTGGTGATACGCAAAAAGAAGCAGTAAAAAGTGCGGTCGAAAATCAAACCAAATCTAAACCGCACTTTGGATTCAGCAAAGATCAATTTGTCGAAGCCTTTCGTATGTCGGTGAGTGCGATTATCGCTCACAAAATGCGTTCTCTTTTAACCATGCTCGGGATTATTATCGGGATTACGTCTGTGGTTTCCGTCGTGGCATTGGGAAATGGTTCACAACAGAAAATCTTAGCAAATATTAAAGGTATCGGTACAAGTACCATGACTATCTTTAATGGTACTGGCTTTGGTGATCGTCGTGCTGAACAGATGCAGAATCTCACAATTAATGATGCCACAGCCTTGAATCAACAAAGTTATGTACAAAGTGTCACGCCGAATAGCTCATCAAGTGGCACATTGATTTATGGTAACCAGACGTTCTCCTCGACCAGTTTAAAAGGTGTAGGCGAACAATATTTTGATGTCGATGGCTTAAAACTAAAATCCGGTAATTTATTTTCTGCTCAAGATGTTGCTGATAACAACCAAGTAGCCTTAATCGATGAAAGTGCGAAAAAGTCAATTTTCCCCGATGAAAATCCTATCGGCAAAATTGTGATGTTTAATAAACGTCCATTACGTATTATTGGCGTGGTATCCGATAAACAAATGGGCGGGGCAAGCAGTTCACTTAATCTCTATGCGCCTTACACCACCGTGATGAATCGTATTTCGGGCAGTAAAAAGATTGGTTCTATTACCGTTAAAGTGGATGATTCCGTGAATACGACTGTCGCTGAAAAAGGAATTACTGAATTGCTCACCATGCGCCATGGTAAAAAAGATTTCTTTATCATGAATAGCGATACCATTAAACAAACTATTGAAAGCACTACAGGCACGATGAAATTGCTCATTTCCTCTATCGCCTTTATTTCATTGATCGTTGGTGGGATTGGTGTAATGAATATTATGTTGGTTTCCGTGACAGAACGAACCAAAGAAATTGGTGTGCGAATGGCTATTGGAGCAAGACAATTTAATATTCTGCAACAATTTTTGATTGAAGCGGTGTTGATTTGTTTAATTGGTGGCGTGACGGGGATTCTGCTTTCGGGTTTAATCGGTCTGCTATTTAACGTATTTATGACTGACTTTACGATGGCATTCTCAACTGGCTCAATTGTTGCAGCAGTGGTCTTCTCTACCCTGATTGGTGTGATCTTCGGTTACATGCCGGCAAAACGCGCAGCACAATTAGATCCGATTACCGCCCTTGCACGAGAATAAAGAAATTTTGTAAAACACAAAAGAGCGGTTAAAATTCTCACTAATTTTTGACCGCACTTTAATTGAAAAAGAAAGGAAAAAATCCATGTTAAAAATGAAAAAATTAACCTTAGCAATCGCGATGGCAACTGCGCTAGCCGGTTGTGCCAATATCGGTGATTCTTATAAAGCGAGCCAGCAGGATTACCAAAATTATGCGGAAATCACCAAACAATTTAATGTAAAAGAAAACTGGTGGGCGCTTTACAATGATTCACAATTAAATCGTGTGGTAGAACAAGCATTAGTTAACAACAAAGATTTAGCCAAAGCGTCTGTTGCCGTAAACCGTGCTCTATATAATGCAAACCTTGCAGGCGCGAATTTAATTCCTGCATTTAGCGGTTCAACCCAATCTTCTGCAAGTAAAAATGTGAAAACAGGTGGCAGCTCAACAGTAAGCCATCAAGGTGCATTAAATGTGAGTTATACGTTAGATCTATGGCAACGTTTAGCGGATACCGCTGATGCCGCAGAATGGTCACACAAAGCAACGGCTGAAGATTTAGAAGCAACGAAACTTTCACTCATCAACTCTGTTGTGACAACGTATTATCAAATTGCTTATTTAAATGATGCTATCAGCACAACTGAGGAAACCATTAAATACTACAACGACATTAGCAGCATTATGCAACGTCGTTTATCGCAAGGTGTCGCTGACAGCGCAAGTGTGGATCAAGCACAACAAGCGGTATTGAACGCACGTAACAACTTGATCAACTATCAAACACAACGCAAAACAGCGGAACAAACTTTACGTAACTTACTGAACTTAAAACCGGAAGAAGCATTAAATATCAACTTCCCACACATTCTTAATGTGAAAAATGTGGGTGTGAATTTAAATGTGCCTGTTTCTGTGATTGCGAATCGTCCTGATGTGAAAGGCTATCAATATCGCTTAAGCAGTGCATTCAAAAATGCGAAAGCAACCGAAAAAGGCTGGTTCCCAGAAGTGACTTTAGGCGGCAGCTTAACATCAAGTGGCACTAAAGTCGGTAACGCATTACACAATCCAGTGGGTACCGGGTTAATCGGCATTAGCCTACCATTCCTCAACTGGAATACGGTGAAATGGAACGTGAAAATCTCTGAGGCAGATTATGAAACTGCACGTTTAAACTACGAGCAAAGCATCACTAAAGCCTTGAACGATGTAGATACCAACTACTTCGCCTACACACAAGCACAAAGTGCCTTTGCTAACTTGCAAAAAACACACAGCTATAACCAACGTATCACCAAATACTATCGTGATCGTTACAATGCTGGTGTATCTGAATTACGTGAATGGCTTGCTGCGGCAAACACAGAGAAAAGCTCTCAACTTTCTATCTTGAATGCGAAATACAACATCATTCAAGCAGAAAATGCCGTATATAGTTCAATGGCAGGTTATTACTCCCGTTAAAATCATGATTAAGGAAGTTTCGGCTTCCTTAATCTTTTTTATGGACATGAAAAATGAAAAAACAACTGACTTTTTATTTCATTCGCCACGGTAAAACTGTTTGGAATACGGAAGGTTTAATGCAAGGTCATGGCGATTCCCCTTTAACTGAAGAAGGCATTAATGGTGCGAAAAAAACAGGTATGGCACTTAATCATATTCCTTTTGTTGCGGCCTACTCTAGCGTATTAAAACGTACCATCGCGACAGCCTCTCATATTATTGGTGAACGAGATATCCCCCTTTTCCATCACCAAGGTTTAAATGAACAATATTTTGGTTCTTGGGAAGGTCAACTTGTTGATACCTTAAGAGAACATCCGGAATTCCAGCAACTTATTAAAGATCCTGCCAATTACAAAGCTCAAGTAAATGGTGGAGAAACATTCGAACAGCTGGGCAAGCGTGCCATGAAAGCATTGCACGACATTATTAAGATCCACGATCAAGGCAATATTCTCATTGTGTCGCATGGCCATACTCTACGTTTATTGCTTGCCTTATTAAACGGTGCAACGTGGCAAAATCACCGCAATGAAGATAAATCAGTATCGCTCATTAACACCTCAATTAGTGTTGTGCATTATGACGATGAGAACGGTTTTTGCGTTGAGAAAATAAATGATGCGGATCATTTAAAATAAGCAAATTTAGCTAAAAAAATAACCGCACTTTGGATGACCTAAAGTGCGGTTAATTTTTATGATGTTTTTGTGATTATTTCACTTCGCGGAATAAAATCTCGCTTGGAATCACAGACCCTTGCCAGTAAAGCTCTGTTGACACTTTCTCTGCTAAATCTAAGAAAGATTTCGCAATTTCACTGTCTGGTGCGGCAACTACGGTTGGTTTACCCGCATCCAAATCTTGACGAACTTGGATATTTAACGGTAACTGACCTAATACTCTCACATTGTATTTTTGTGCCATTTTTTCTGCACCACCGGTACCAAAAATCGCTTCGTGGTGGCCACAATTGCTACAAATATGCATAGACATATTTTCCACAATACCTAACACTGGCACAGATACACGTTCAAACATCGACACGCCTTTCACCGCATCTAATAACGCAATATCTTGTGGCGTGGTAACCACTACAGCTCCTGTTACCGGAATTTGTTGTGAAAGGGTCAATTGGATATCACCTGTACCCGGAGGCATATCGATTACTAAGTAATCTAAGCTATCCCATAAGGTTTCATTTAAAAGCTGGCTTAATGCACTACTTGCCATAGGACCACGCCAAATGGTTGCATTATCTTCATCCATTAAGAAACCGATCGAGTTGGCAGATAAACCATACGCTTTAATTGGGGTGATATGTTGGTTATCTGGTGAAGTTGGGCGTTGATGTGGCGCACCTAACATATGCGGAATAGATGGGCCGTAAATATCTGCATCTAAGATCCCTACGCGAGCACCCTGAGCTTGTAAAGCAAGTGCAAGATTCACCGAAACGGATGATTTTCCTACCCCGCCTTTACCTGAAGTCACTGCAATGATGTTCTTCACACCTTTTACTGCCGGTTGATTATTTGCACGTTTTAACGTTGCGATTTGATAATTCACCACCCATTTGATTTCTTTGCTATCTGTTGCTTTTAATAACGCATCAGAAAGCTGCTGTTTCACTTGCTCCACGCCAGTGTTCCATGCAAAAGGCAATTGTAATTCAATAC
>CAKAQT010000069.1:0-6296 GCA_916720325.1 Parahaemophilus parainfluenzae | reverse complement strand
CTTTATCTAAATCAATGACCTTTTTGTCTTTACCCATAAACGGAATGTAAGAGGTTATATCTGAAATTGAAGAACAACCTGCAAGCATTATTGCTACAAAGAATACCGAGATTTTTTTAAACATTAAATTTTCCTTATTATAAGCAGTTAAAACTGCTGTTAATTATACTTAGAATGAGGGATTAAGCAAGGCGACGCCTAGTACTACGCCGACTCTTTGCTTACACTGCTGTCTTTGACAATAGAAACTAAAATTTGATCAATTTTGAAGTTTTCAGTATCAATAACTTCAAATTTATATTTATCGTATAACACAAAATCGGTTTTTTTCGGGATTTTGCGTAACATATACATCATAAAGCCACTGATAGTTTCGTAATTTTCTGAATCAGGGAAAGATTCAATATCTAAAGCACGCATAACATCTTCGAGCGGCGTTGCACCATCAATCAACCAAGAGTTTTCATCGCGACTGACGATTTGCTCTTCTTCGTTGGAAACCAATTCGCCCATCACAATACTCATCACATCGTTCAAGGTAATTAAACCCATCACAAGTGCATATTCATTGACGATAATGGCAAAATCTTCACCCGTAGATTTAAATAACTCCAATACCTCGTATAACGAAAGCGTGTCTGGAATAAATAACGCTTTACGCAATAAACGGCTATCGGTTAAATCCACTACTTCCTGTTGAAGATAGAGTGTTAATAAAGTATGAGATTCCACATAACCTAAGATCTTATCCAAACCATTATCACAAATCACTAATTTAGAATGAGAGTCTGCTGATAAGGTATTCAACACTTCCTGACGGGAGAAAGTGCGGTCTAAAAACACGATATTTTCACGGGTTGTCATCGTGGAAGAGACTGTCCGCTCTTGCATATCAAAGATATTCTCAATTAAATAATGCTCTTGTGTTTTTAACACCCCCGCTTCAGCCCCAGCTTCCACTATTGCCACGATATCCTCTGGTGTCATATTATCTTCACGCTTAGTGGATATCCCCATTAAATGAAAGAAGATATTAGAAAGACCATCAAAAAACCATACAATAGGTTTTAAGAAGAAAATGAAGACTTGCATAATGCCAATAGTCCGTAAAGCCACACCTTCAGGATTAATCAATGCGAGACGTTTCGGAATTAAATCGGCTAATAAAACAAATGTTGTGGTTACCATGAAAAAAGCAATCCAAGAGGAGGCTGGCTCAACCCATTCTGCCGTAGTGTATTCATGTAAAAAACTCTGTAAGTGAAGACTAATGGTTGCTTCACCAATCACACCACCGAGTACGGCAACCATATTAAGTCCAATTTGTACTACAGTAATGAAACGCCCTGGCTGTTCCTGTAATTTTAAAACTTTCTCCGCTTTGATATTGCCTTCATTGGCCAACGCTTGTAGTTTAATGCGTCTTGCACCCGCGAGAGAAATCTCAGCTGATGACAAGATTGCACTGACAATAATTAATACGATTAAAATAAAAATCGCTGCAGATAAACTCATAATGTTCTCTTTATTGGTTTTAAAGTGCGGTCAATTTACCGCTGGTTTTTAGGTTAGAAATGTTATTATTAAATTGTGAGGGCGTTCTATGACGCCCCATATTTGAGAAACGCTAATTTTCGCTGTCGAACCAGCCACGTACAAATTGGATAGAAAGGAAAAGAGTAACTAATAAGAAAGCATAGAATACCCAAGATAAAATCGGATGGCTTGGTGTCACATCGCCACTGATTTCTTTCACTGCAACGGCATTGCGATATTCATCGAACATCGTCATCCGCCAACCGTAATACTTGATTTGCACTAATTTGTTTTCATTACCCAAGGCTTGAACTTGAGCCTGTAAGTTCGCTGAACCAAATTTAAAGTAGAATGGAAAACCCCAACGGGTATCTTCATTACGATACACCATGATTTTGCCATCATCATTTTGTGTATTGATAAAATACACATCGCGCGTTGGACCATCAGCCGGATTCGATTTTGTAATCGGACCATCTTTATCCACACGTTTCACTTCCACACCCGTTACTCGCGTTACATCATAGTGTGGGAAAACGTAGTCTACCACGGCGAACATAAAGCCGTGGAAAACAAAGACCACTAAAAATAAAAAGTACTTAAAAAACTTACGCATAAAACTCTCTCATTTAAATCGATGATTTATTGTACATTAATTTTAAATAAACGCTCGAAGTTTTGTGTACTAATTTGCGCAAATTCTTCTACTGATAGCCCTTTTAACGCTGCCACATACTCACACACCTCACGCGTATAAGCAGGCTGGTTCTCTTTGCCACGATAAGGCACGGGCGCTAAGTAAGGCGAATCCGTTTCAACTAACAAACGATCTGCTGGTACATAACGAATGGCTTCGCGAATACTTTCCGCATTTTTAAAGGTAATAATGCCCGAACAAGAAATATAAAAACCTAAATCAAGCGCCTTTTTCGCAAAATCCAAGGTTTCTGTAAAACAATGAATTAATCCACCGCACTTTTCTGCATGGTGCTCACGCAACATGGCAATGGTATCTTCTGGTGCTGAACGCGTATGAATAATCACGGGTTTATCCACTTCATTAGCAATTCTGATTTGATCCGCAAAAACCGTTTGCTGCAATGCCTTATTATCTGCACTGTAATAATAATCCAAACCAATTTCGCCAATTGCGATCACTTTTTTATCTTGGGATAAACATAATAAACGCTCGCCATCGTAAGGTTCTTCTTCAAGATCTAGTGGATGCACGCCGCAAGCTAAAGACACATTCGGAAATTTAGCTAACTCAGGGTAAGCTTTTTCAAAACGGCTTAATGTTACGCCAATGGCGAGTAAATGCTTCACATCCCGTGCATTGGCTTTAGTCACTACATCAGCAATATCTTTGTGTAAATTTACATAATCCAATGCATCTAAATGGCAATGGGAATCTACGATAAACATAATTTATTTAGTCCTTAAATACGTCGGTAATTAACTTTGTCAAACCATCTAATAACATTAATTCTGTGTTAACGCCGTTGATAGTGAGTAAATCCGAGCGTACTTTTTGCATAATTTTATTTGCGGTTAATAACCCAAGCGCTGTTTGCTCATCTGCAAATTGAGTTACACCTGTTTTAAGATCAAGTGTTTGCCAGCCACTTTGTATTTCGAGTTTGTATTTAATGGCATCGCTTAAAAACGCTAAAATCCAATCCACTTGCTGTACGGTGCGTTCTTTTTCAAAGAAAGGCAAAATTTCCAAAGGCGAACGACGACGATAAAACAACCAAAATTGGCGTAGGAAATTCTTCCGTTGTTCAATTAATCCTTGCTGTAATGTTTCCAATGCTAACAGTGGACGCCCCAAATTCATCGCAAGTGCGGTCAATAATTCTGATGTTTCTGCCTGAAATTGAGAAGAAAGCCAATTTAGGGCTTCCGCCTCTGTTGGCAAAGGCACATTCCACACTTGGCAACGGCTGTAAATAGTCGCTAACAATGAAGATGAGGGTTCTGTTTGTAATAAGAAATACGTATTCGGATGCGGCTCTTCCAAAGTTTTGAGCAACGCATTCGCTGCCGCTTCCGTAAGACGTTCTGCATCTTGGATATACACTAATTTATTGCCGTTTTGTTGCGCATATTGGCTGACAACTTCATTAATCGCCCGTACCTGATCAACGCCAATGTCTTTGCCTTCTTGAGAGGCTAAAACATGAAAATCTGGGTGACTTTGCGCAGCCATTAAGTGGCAAGCATGACAATGACCACAAGCTACATTATCTGGCGTTTGACACATAATGCGTGTTGTCAAAGCATCAAATAAACGTTCTGCCCCTAGCCCTTGATCGGCTTTAATTAACAACGCATGATGCCCCAAACCTTCGCTAAAAGTTTGGCTAATTTTGTGATAAGTAGGCACTAACCAAGGATAAAGTTCGCTCATTTTGCTTGTGAAACCCACCAATTTTTGACCGCACTTTGTATGTCTGCTTGTACTTGTGCCAAAGGCTGACCTGCATTAATAATGGCGGCTTTCGGATTGTTTTGCACCAATTCCAAATAACGTTGGCGGGTACGATGGAAGAAATCGAGTCCTTGTTGTTCAATGCGGTCTAATTCACCACGACCTCTAGCACGAGCAAGCCCTTCTGCAGGATCAATGTCTAAATACAGCACAAAATCAGGCTCAAAATCGCCTAATACCATATTTTTTAAATTTGCCATCAGCGTTTGGTCAAACTGACGCCCACCACCTTGATAGGCCTGCGAAGACATATCGTGACGATCGCCAAGCACAATTTTTCCTTCTGCCAATGCTGGCTTAATCACATTTTCTACCAATTGAATTCGTGCCGCATAAAGCATTAATAATTCCGCTTTATCCGTAACAGGTTCTTCTGTTTCATGTTTGATTAAATGGCGCAATTTTTCTGCTAGCGGAGTACCACCTGGCTCACGAGTAAATACGATATCATTTACACCAAGGGATTTTAATGTATCCACCACCGTTTGCATGGCGGTACTTTTACCTGCACCTTCCAGCCCTTCAATGACGATAAATTTGCCTTGCATTAGTTGGCTCCTTTTTGTTGGTTACGATACCAACGTAAATATTCTTGCACTGCTTTATTATGCTCGTTCAGATTACGAGTAAATTTATGACCGCCACTTCCATCGGCAACAAAATAATAAAAGTCCGTTTTTGCTGGATGAGCCACGGCCTGCAAAGCACTTTCACTCACCATCGCAATTGGTGTTGGTGGTAGCCCCTCAATCATATAGGTATTGTAAGGGGTCATCGTTTCCAAATCTTTTTTACGAATATTGCCGGTATAACTCTCACCCATTCCATAAATCACGGTTGGGTCAGTTTGCAGTTTCATATTGGCTTTTAAACGATTAATAAATACGGAAGCCACTTGTGGACGCTCCGCCGCAATTCCTGTTTCTTTCTCCACAATAGAAGCCAAAATGAGCATCTGATATGGATCTGCTAATGGGAGATTTTCATCCCGTTCACTCCACGCTTTATCTAAAGCTTTTTGTAAGCGAGTAGCTGAACGTTTTAATAATTCAAGATCCGTCGAGTTAGGCGTGTAATTATAGGTATCCGGATACAACCACCCCTCCATGTTATTCCATTCGTAAACGGCTTTTGCAACGGCTGGAATATCCAATAACGCCATGATCTCTTTATCCGTTTTACCTTGCAAGGTTTGTTTTAAGTGTGGTGCGTTTTCAAGGTTTTTACGCCATTCCTTGAACGTTTTACCTTCAATAAACTTCACGCTAAATTGCGCTTCCTTGCCGGAATTGAGCATATCCAATAAATCTTGCAACGTTTTCACGCCCGTTAAAGAATAAGTCCCCGCTTTCACTTTGTTGAGCTGAGGTTGTAATTTCAATAACCAAGGCAACAAATCGGCATGTTCAAGGACTTTTTCCTGCTCTAATAAAGCGGCGAGTTTACTGCCAGTAGTGCCTCGCTCAATTGTAAGCAATTGATCTTGCGTGACATTCACCGGCGTATGAACAAACTCAGTTAATTTTTGATAACCCCAAAAACCAACACCGCCAAGAATTAGCAAAAGAATCAGTAAAAAGACAAAAAATTTTTTCATGCGTCACTCATTTTATAAAAACGACAAAAGGGGCAAAAATGCCCCCTTATTCTAACGGTTTCTGTTACTTATCGAAATATTGAATATCAGCATTTTTACGTAATGCTTTCACCCAGTCTTTGGTTGCATCTTGTAATTGGCTATTCACGATTTGTTCGTAAGCTTTTTGACGATAGGCATCTTCTGTTTTATCGCCATCACGACTACCGGTTACTTCGAGAATATGCCAACCAAATTCAGATTTAAATGGAGCAGAAATCGTACCTTGTGGGGTGGTTTCAACCATTTTTGCAAATGGACCTACATAAGCTTCTGGGAAAGCATAGCCTAAACTTCCGCCATTCGCACCTGATAAATAATCTTTAGAATATTTTAATGCCGCATCAGCAAATGTCATTTTGCCCGAAATAATCTCGCTACGAATACGCTCTAATTCTGCTTTTGCTTGTGCATCGTCCAATAGTGGATTTAATTTTAATAAAATATGACGAACTTCATACTCTTTACCCATCACTTTTTGCGCCGTACCTTTTGTTTTCGCTTCATCAAGCATTTGTTTACCCAATGCCTCCACTTGCTCACGAGTGACATCTACGCTGTTTTGAATGGCATGATTACGCACGCCCGCCATTAACATTTGGCGAGAAATTTGTTGTTTAAATGCATTTA
>CAKAQT010000068.1:0-6407 GCA_916720325.1 Parahaemophilus parainfluenzae | reverse complement strand
TTTCAAATAAGACGTATAAGAGATATTTTCATTTCTCGCATAAATTTTTTTAGGGGAAAATTACCTGGCAATATTAATTTTATGCTGATTTTAGTTGTTCACCGATCTTCTCAAAGCGCTTTTGAATGAGTTCAGCACGATGCCCAAGCACTCTAACAATAAGTCCACCTTCATTTAATTGAGAAACACCAATCAGTAGCGATTTTTCGCTTTCTTGCTGTTGAAGTGTCTGAACGATTTGTTTAACGTCAGTTGGTGTTTTCTGCAAATTGAGATAAACCAATGAGCCTTGATGCGAAAAATCTTCCATTTGGCTTAATGCGGTCAATTTCATTTGTGCAGGCTGCCATTGAATACAATCCAAAACAAGCGGTTTAGTTTGCCCGTTATTTTGCAACAGCTGAATTTTCAGATGCGACGAAAATTGACGAAATTCAAAACGTTCATTATTTGCTACGCGGCCAATAGCCACAATCTCGCCGTAAATCAGAGTGCTATTCGGCTGCATATTGATGAATGTTTTTTGTTTAAATGCAGAATCTTTATGTAATACCAAAGGATGGGGCAAATAAAATAAATGGCTATTCTCTTCAAGCTGAATGAACGAGTTTTGTTCAGCAAAATCGCCTTCATTCATTGCCTGGACACGAGTAAACGCCTGTGTATTTAAAGAAAGTGCGGTTGATTCTGCGAGCGTTATTTGAATATCAATACGATCCCCAGATAAGAGTCCTGGCGAAGAAGACATCTGAATGGCATTAAGTCCATTCGTCCAAGCATCCGCATAAGCAGGTAATATCATAACTTTAAAAGGTGGGGTAGCAAAATATTCCGCAAGCTGAGTTTTACCGCTTGGAGAAAGTTTAGTTGAGAGTTTGAGCGTACTATTCATAATGGATTAAATTTGTAAAAGCCCCCTCCTAAAGAAGAGGGGGGAGTGCTTTATCTTACTAAGGATTTAGGTTCTTCTATATTTTTCAATAAAGCATATTTTTCAATCCAGCCAATTACACCATCTAAATTTTCTTTCTTCATTAAGTTGGTAAAGATAAACGGCTGACCGTTACGCATACGACGTGCATCACGTTCCATGACGCTTAAATCAGCACCAACGAATGGCGCTAAGTCTGTTTTATTAATCACTAATAAGTCTGAACGGGTAATACCAGGCCCGCCTTTACGCGGGATTTTTTCGCCTTGTGCGACGTCAATCACGAAAATAGTCACATCCGCTAAATCGGGGCTAAAAGTTGCAGATAAGTTATCACCACCAGATTCAATAAAGACGATTTCTACATCAGGGAAGCGAGCAACCATTTCATCGACTGCTTCTAAGTTCATAGACGCATCTTCACGAATTGCCGTATGCGGGCACCCCCCCGTTTCCACGCCCATAATACGCTCAGGTGGAAGTAGACTATTTTTCGTTAAAAATTCCGCATCTTCTTGGGTATAAATATCATTGGTAATCACCGCCACGCTATAACGGCTTGCAATTTCTCGAGTCAGTTTTTCGATTAACGCAGTTTTGCCCGCGCCAACAGGGCCTGCTACGCCAATTTTAATGTAGTTACGCATAATGTTCCTTTTGGGTTGATTATCGTAGAGGTGCTTTTATATCCTCAACGATAAGTAAAAATTCAATAAAAAATGACCGCTCTTACGACATATAAAGCCGCGTATAAAGCACTTCGTGCTGCATGGAGCGGATGTCATTTGCGAGAGTTGCTGCACCTAGCCAATCAAGATTTGGCTCAAGGCTTAATTCGACAGCTTGCAAGAGCGCACTACGCAAATCAAACAGAATATCTTGCCCATCCATTTGGCTAAGTGGAATGAGTTTCACGCCATTGGTAATGGTACCGACTGCTGCATTGTAGTAGAACGCATAAAGGGTATCTGCTTTGCTAAGCCCCATTGCTTGCGCCACCATCGCAAACACAATCGGGAAATAGCCTTGCACGGTTTTATTCTGAATCGCTTGCTGAAATTGGCTCAGCATTGGGTGTTGTTCATAGCGAATAAAAATTTTTAATAACCGCACGCCGAGTTTAAAACTGCCTTCTCGACTTTCTCGCGCAATTTTGGTCGCAGATAATGAATGGTCTAATTCGCACAAGCGCTCAAAATCATTGGTAGCCATGGCTTCAAATGCGAGCGAAAGATAAGCACCATCGTTATATACCCAGTTTTGCAAAAGTTGGGTTTGCACATATTCTTCTAAGCTTGGTTTCGTCGAAACAACACCTTGTTGAACAAAGGTTTCTAAACCATTTGAATGGTTAAAGCCCCCAATTGGCAAAGTTGGGTCAACCAAGTGCAACAATGCGCCTAAATCAGCCAGGCTTCGGTTTAATGTTGATGCCAATTGCCGTCTCCATGATGGTGATAGCCGTGATGTTCGTGCGAATGACCGTGCCCTTGTGCAGAATTTGCTCTTAACGCTTGGCTTAAACGGCGTTCCGCTTTTTGCGGATGAAATCCCGCCGCTTGTAACCATTCGAACATTGGCTTATCGTAAGGCAATGTTACTTCATCGCCATCTAAAAACAGCGGCGAATGTTTATTGCCGATCTCATAACAAGCCCGCGCCATTTCTGGTAAGGTTTTCGGAGACAGCACAATTACTTCACTCGGTAAAATTTCAATTGCGATGACTAATTCATCGCTGATAAAAACCACATCATCGTGTTTTAAACGTTGCCCTTCTTTGAGTAGACGAAATGCCACTTCACGCCCCGTATTTGTGGTTTTACGCAGAATGTTGCGCTCACTCTCATACCACTGCAATGCCACGCGTTCAATGGTTTGATGTGTAATTTTGCCTTCAGCTTGAAGGCTAGTTAAATCGCCTAAAATGGTATCCATAATGGGCAGAATTGGGTTGAGGATTTTCATATTTTATATTGTTTAATTTCTTCGTTAATTGAGACTGCCAAATCTCCCCTACCCCTCTTTGCTAAAGAGGGGATTTTCTTTATAAATTTGCTGTCATCTGACTAATTTATATTTGCCATATCAAAGTAGAACAATGATATAAAACCTCGCTCATTCTTTTCCCCTCTTTAGCAAAGAGGGGTAGGGGAGATTTGGCAGAAGAAAAAACGGAGAGATTAGGTTATTTAGACCAATTTCGTGACGCCACAAAAATGGTTACAAAGTCGGCTTTGTCTCGCTTAAAATCTCATATTTTTCATTCATCTCTGCAGCCCAAGCGGTTAAATTTGGAAATTCTTTTGCAAGATCTAATCCAATTTTTTCTGCTCTAAACAAGAACCAATCAATGACTGCAACCGCCGTTAACGTACCAATGTTTAATTCCGTACCAAACGGTTTTAAATCTTGCTCAAGTCTTGCAAAACTTTGACGATTACGTTCGGTTAGTTGTTGATGGCGAGTTGTCCACCATTCACTTTCCGGGCGAAGCATTTTTTCAGCCATCATTGGCACGGTGTTTTCCATAATGCCATCGGCTAAATTATGCAACGCTAACGCTGCCCAGCGTGGTTTGCCGCTTTCTGGAATAAGTTTAGGCTCTACCTTGCCTTTTTGGTCGAGATATTCGCAAATGAGCAAACTGCCATAAAGCCAATTCCCACAATTACGTTCTTACGCTGGCACTCTACCCAGAGGATTTGCCTGATTATGCGCAGAGCTTGCATCAAATGATGAACCAATTTTAATCAGTTCTGTTTTGTCTAAGAGTTGTTGATATTTCAACGTTACCAGCACTTTACGTACATACGGGCTGGTGGTGGAGTACCAAAGTTTCATTGTAAATTCTCCTTAAAATTTGACCGCTCTTTTCTGCTTAGAACATAAAATATCGTTGTCCTAATGACACCGTATCCACAGGTTCGCAGGTAATTAACTCACCATCTACACGTACTTCATAGCGTTCTGGATCTACTGTGATTTCAGGTGTCGCATTGTTGTGAATAAGATCTTTTTTACCCACGCTACGGCAGCCTTTTACGGCAATGGTTTCTTTATTTAAACCGAATTTAGCACGAATATCGGCTTTTTCAGCGGCTTGTGAAACAAAGAATACTGCGGTTTGTGCTGTCGCTAAACCTTGTGCACCGTACATTGGTCGGTAGAATACCGGTTGCGGTGTTGGAATTGAGGCATTGGGGTCGCCCATTTTCGCGTAACTAATAAAGCCTTTTTTAATTACCACTTCTGGTTTTACCCCAAAGAACATCGGTTTCCATAACACGATATCTGCAATTTTGCCCACTTCTAATGAACCAATATGATCCGCAATACCGTGTGCAATCGCAGGATTGATGGTGTATTTCGCAATGTAGCGTTTAATGCGGAAGTTATCATTCCCTTCATTGCCTAGCTCGCCACGTTGCATTTTCATTTTATCAGCGGTTTGCCAAGTGCGAATGACGACTTCGCCAATGCGTCCCATCGCTTGAGAGTCAGAACTCATAATCGAAAAGACACCCATATCATGTAAAATGTCTTCCGCTGCAATAGTCTCAGGGCGGATACGGCTATCGGCAAATGCCACATCTTCTGGCACGCGTTTATCTAAGTGGTGGCAAACCATCAACATATCCAAATGTTCATCAATGGTGTTTTTGGTAAACGGGCGAGTCGGGTTGGTTGAAGCTGGCAATACGTTTGGATACATCGCCGCTTTAATGATGTCAGGCGCATGACCTCCGCCCGCTCCTTCAGTGTGGAAGGTGTGAATCACACGTCCATCAATTGCTTTCATGGTATCTTCTAAGAAGCCACTTTCATTTAGCGTGTCGGTATGAATTGCCACTTGAATATCCATTTCATCTGCGACTTTTAATGCAGAATCAATTACTGCAGGCGTTGCACCCCAGTCTTCATGGATTTTTAAACCTAATGCACCCGCTTCAATTTGTTCACGTAGAGGATCTAAAGTTGAACAGTTTCCTTTACCAAAAAAGCCTACGTTTACAGGCAATGCTTCTGCAGCTTGGAACATACGTTCCATATACCACGCACCGGGGGTGCAAGTGGTTGCGTGTGTACCATCAGCTGGGCCTGTTCCACCACCAATTAAGGTAGTAACCCCGCTTTCAATCGCATGTTGTGCTTGTTGTGGACAAATAAAGTGAATGTGGGTATCAATACCGCCAGCGGTTGCAATTAAATGTGCACCGTTATGTACTTCTGTGCTAGCACCGATAATCATATTTGGCGTGCCGTTATCCATGGTGTCAGGGTTACCCGCTTGTCCAATGCCGACAATACGACCATCGCGAATACCAATATCGGCTTTGATAATGCCTAATTTAGCATCAATAATCATCACGTTGGTAATAACAAAATCCAATACATTCGGATTGTCACGAGTTGCGGTGCCGCTTTGCGCCATGCCGTCGCGCACACTTTTACCGCCACCAAATTTACACTCATCACCTTTGGTCAGTAAATCTTGTTCAATGGTTGCCCATAAATTGGTATCGCCTAAACGGACTTTATCGCCAACGGTTGGGCCATAAGTTGCTACATATTGTGCTTTTGAAATTGTTAATGCCATTTTGCCCTACCTTATAATTTGCCATCAATTTGATTATGGAAGCCGTAAATAGTTTGCGAGCCACCAAAAGCGACTAATTCTACCGATTTTACTTCACCTGGTTCAAAACGTACTGCGTTACCAGATGGAACATTTAAACGCATTCCACGCGCTAAAGTGCGGTCAAATTTAAGGGCATTATTGGTTTCAAAGAAATGGTAATGGGAACCGACTTGGATTGGGCGGTCGCCTGAATTAGTTACTTCGATTGTGACGGTTTTTCTGCCAACATTGGCAATGATATCGCCTTCAGCTAATTGGTATTCACCTGGGATCATTTTTAATTCCGTAGTTGTAAATTTTTTCCGATTTTTAATCGCTTGTACTTATTATCTAATCGGATTGTGCACAGTAACAAGCTTCGTGCCATCAGGGAAAGTTGCTTCAATTTGAACTTCGTGTACCATCTCAGCGACGCCTTCCATCACATCGTCAACGGTGAGCAGGGTTGCACCATATTGCATCACCTCCGCCACACTCATGCCATCTCTTGCCGCTTCTTGTAAATGGCTTGCAATATACGCGATTGCCTCAGGGTAGTTTAATTTTACGCCACGTGCTTTGCGTTTTGCTGCAAGCTCACCGGCTAAAAAGAGCATCAATTTCTCTTGTTCTCTTGATGTTAAATGCATATCGTTATTCCTTTTTTGTTTATTATGCAAGACGGGCTGAATTTTACGTAAAAAACGACAGAATAGGAAAAATATTTTATTCGATTTTTTTAATAATCCCCCTTGAAATCATAAAAAACCTCCTTATATAGGGAATGCGTTAACTAATTTTTAAGAAGGAAATTAATCATGAATATTCGTCCTTTACACGATCGTGTAATCATTAA
>CAKAQT010000067.1:0-6442 GCA_916720325.1 Parahaemophilus parainfluenzae | reverse complement strand
TAATACAATCTTTCAATGTACAATTTTTACCAATTTGTACTTGCGGTAACACGACACTGTGATCAACAGAAGATCCTTCATCAATTTTGACTCTATCAAACAATACAGAATTACTAATAGATGCATCTGTAATTACACAGCCCCCACCAATAAGCGAATTATCTACCGGTTTAATATTTGGTTTTTTATAGAAAAATTTAGATGGATAAGCCTGTACTGGATTACCACGAATTGGCCAACTTTGATCATAAAGATCTAATTGTGGATGCTCTGAAACTAAATCGATATTCGCTTGCCAGAAGCTATCAAGTGTACCCACATCACGCCAGTAAATTTCACCTTCAGTATTTCGGCCCATACAAGAACGGCTGAATGGATGCGCATAAAGCACGCCTTCTTCCAAGCATTTTGGCAAAACATCTTTACCAAAGTCATGAGATGTGCAAGGGGTATTCACTTCTCTATCAAGCATTTTATAGAGATACTCAGCATCAAACACGTAGATCCCCATAGAGGCTAACGACGTATCCGGTTTACCCACCATGGCAGGTGGATCTTTTGGTTTTTCAACGAAGG
This sequence comes from Parahaemophilus parainfluenzae, assembly GCA_916720325.1. GTDB lineage: Bacteria > Pseudomonadota > Gammaproteobacteria > Enterobacterales > Pasteurellaceae > Haemophilus_D > Haemophilus_D parainfluenzae_W. The sequence goes on along the minus strand of CAKAQT010000067.1, from coordinate 5,866 downwards.
CTTTCACTTTAAGATTTTCGTTTACCGCCATGACACCAAATTCACTCGCTTCAGAACGAGGCACCTCAATACAGCCTACTGTACATTTTGCTCCACTTCTCACGTGATCCATCAACATGACACTGTAATCTTGTTTATAAATATGGTCGCCCGCAAGAATCAAAATGTATTTTGGACGATAGTGATTACGGATAATCGCCATATTTTGATACACCGCATCCGCTGTACCACGGTACCACGTAGAATCATCAATTTGTTGACGAGCAGGTAGCATATCAACGAATTCACCACGCTCTTGCGGTAAGAATGACCAACCTGTTTGTAAATGGCGTAATAAAGAGTGAGCGGCATACTGGGTTACAACACCGATGCGATTCAGGCCTGAGTTAATACAGTTGGAAAGTGCAAAATCAATAATGCGACGATTACCACCAAAATATAACGCAGGTTTAGCACGTTTATCGGTTAATTCATGTAAGCGAGAACCACGACCACCAGCCAAAATAAGCACTAAAGTATCTTTAACTAATTCATATTTATTAAGATCACTTTTCATAACAAACTCCATCGTTTTCATCATCCATATGTTCCAACACTTCAAATGCTATACCGCTCACATCACATTGTTGAATCACGCTATTTTCAGTTTCGGCAATCTTTTTCCATTTACCCTTTGGCAAATAAAAAGATTGCGGTTCAGTTTTTGCATTAATTAAGAAAAGATATTTGCCGTCCAACATAACTTGTAGGGCTTTGCTTTCCCGATTATGCCAATCGTCTAGGGTCATCGGGTTTCCCCCAGTATTCAACCACTCGACATTTTCATTCGACCACCAAGCCTCCTTTTGCAAACTTTGAATTTTTTTTCGTAATGCAATAGTTTGCTTAGTAAAGTCAAATAAGGTTTGGTTAAAATCATCCCATTTTAACCACGTAATTTCGTTATCTTGGCAATAGGCATTATTATTGCCATATTGGCTGTTGCCGAACTCATCCCCAGCAAGCAGCATAGGTACACCATTTGATAATAATAGCGAGCCTAATAAACCTTTTTCCGATAAAACACGGTGTTTTTCGACCGCACTTTGCCATTCATCAGTTAAATCGAGTTGAGAACCTTCTATACCATGATTGTAGCTATAATTTTCATTGCGCCCGTCACGATTCTCTTCACCGTTAGCTTCATTGTGTTTATGGTTATAGCTCACTAAATCTCGTAACGTAAAACCATCATGAGCAGTAATAAAATTCAAGCTACCATGCGGTAATCGTCCTTCTCGTTTAAAAATATCGCTCGAGCCAGCAAAACGTTCTGCAAAAGCCCCCACTTCACCACTTTGCCATAACCAAAAACGGCACATATCATCACGGAAACGATCATTCCATTGAGAAAAATAGGCTGGGAAATAACCAACTTGGTAGCCGTAATGGCTAATATCCCAAGGCTCTGCAATTAATTTAATTTTTTGTAGAACATCATCCTGTTCCATTTCCGCAAATAATTTTGCATTTGGATTAAAATCAGGCGTTTCACGACCAAGTACTGTGGCTAAATCAAAACGGAAACCATCCACATGACATTCTGTTACCCAGTAACGTAAACAATCTAATACCCATTTGCGAGTGACGTCGTTAGCAAGATTGAGCATATTGCCGCACCCCGTCCAGTTGAGGTAATCACCATGCTCGTTTTGCCAGTAATAGGTTTTGTCATCAATACCACGCTGGCAAAATGTCGGAAATGATTTTTCGGATTCAGCCGTATGGTTAAATACGACATCTAAAATCACTTCAATGCCCGCTTGATGCAGGGCTTTCACCATGCTCTTAAATTCGTTCAATGGTTGTTTTTGATCTGCCGCATAACTTGGTTCTAAAGCAAACATGGCTAATGGGTTATAGCCCCAATAATTGCGTAATCCTTTTTCTTGCAAATGTGGTTCATCAATGAAGAAATTCACTGGGAGCAATTCAAGGCTGGTAATACCCAATGATTTAAAGTACGCAATGTTTTCGGGGTGAGCCAATGCCGCATAAGTACCACGGATATTTTCTGGAATACGGGAATTTAATTGGCTAAATCCTTTAACATTTAATTCATACACAATGGTTTGAGCCCAAGGAATAGACGGTTTGCAATCCCCTGACCAATCAAAATGCTCGTCAATAATGCGGCCTTTAGGTGCAACGGCGGCATTATCTCGTCCATCATTTAACAAGAAAATGGAACGGGCTTCTGATGAACTTAAATCCGGTTTATGGCTCACTGCTTTGGCATAAGGATCAAGCATTAACTTTTGCGGATTCGCTAAAGTGCGGTCATTTTTACCTGTAATTCTGAACGCATACTCATCATTCAGCTCAACGCCTTCAATTGCTACATGCCAAATGTCATCGGTTCTGCTCATGACAAAACGGCTTTCTTCGCCATCACGGAACAAGCAAAGTTCAATAGCATCCGCCGCACTAGAAAACAGTGCAAAATTCGAAATTTTTAGGCCGTTTTCCAGCGTTTGTGAATATCCCATTGGGGAAGGTTTACCATTGTTATAAAAACTAAACATCGTGTCCTTCACTATTCTTATGCTTTATACTTCAAATAGATCGTTGCGAGTGGCGGAATGGTCACGCTAATCGAATTGTCACGTCCGTGACTGGTGATCGCTTCGCTTTTCACTGAACCGAAATTACCTACATTTGAACCTTGATAATACATTGAGTCAGTATTCAAAATTTCCTCGTATTCACCCGAGGCATTAACACCGATACGATAGCCTTCACGTGGTACTGGGGTGAAGTTGCTGATCACAATAATGCGTTCGCCGTCACTGCTTTTACGTTCAAAAGCAAAGACTGAATTTTCCGCATCATCTACCACTAACCAATCAAACCCTTCCGGCTCACCGTCTAATTCAAAGAGCGGTGCATTTTTTTGATAAATTCCGTTCAAATCTTTGACTAATTGCAATACGCCTTTATGCCATAGGCCACCATGGTTTTCGTCAAGTAAGAACCAATCCAAACTTTCTTCATAATTCCATTCGCGACCTTGAGCAAATTCATTCCCCATGAATAATAATTTCTTGCCTGGATAGCCCCACATATAACCGTAGTAAGCACGCAAGTTAGCGAATTTTTGCCATGCATCGCCCGGCATTTTGCCGAGTAACGAACATTTGCCGTGTACCACCTCATCGTGAGAAAGCGGTAACACAAAGTTTTCGCTGTATTGATAAATCATCCCGAAGGTCATTTTGTCGTGATGATAACGACGATAAACTGGATCGAGTTTCATATAACTTAGGGTGTCATTCATCCAGCCCATGTTCCATTTGAAATTAAATCCAAGACCACCGTTTTCTGTCGGATGGGTTACGCCACCGAAAGAAGTGGATTCTTCCGCAATCGAAATCGCACCGGACACCTCAGAATGGATTTTCCAGTTGGTATGTTTTAAGAATTCAATGGCTTCTAAATTTTCACGACCGCCATATTGATTCGGAATCCATTCTCCTTCAGCTCGGCTGTAATCGCGATAAATCATTGACGCGACCGCATCTACACGGATACCGTCTACACCAAAGCGTTCAAGCCAATACAGTGCATTGCTGGATAAGAAGTTTCTTACTTCATTACGACCATAGTTATAAATTAAGGTATTCCAGTCTTGATGATAGCCTTCACGTGGGTCAGCATGTTCATATAAGGCTGTACCATCAAAGGCTACTAAACCATGAGTATCACTTGGGAAATGTCCTGGCACCCAGTCTAAAATTACATTAATGCCTGCTTTGTGGGCTTTTTCGACTAAGCGTTTAAAGGCTTCAGGACTACCAAAACGACTGGTCGGTGAATACAAGCCTATCGGTTGGTAGCCCCAAGAGCCATCGAATGGAAATTCAGATAGTGGCAAAAACTCAATATGCGTAAAGCCCATATGTTTTACATAAGGAATGAGCTCATCAGCAATTTGGTCATAATCAAGCCAGAAATTATTCTCTAAATTACGGCGCCATGATCCCAAGTGCACTTCATAAATCGAAATAGGTTGATTACGTTGATTTGCTTTACGACGTTGTTCGGTCATTTCAACCACGTCCGGCAGCATACTGATTTCGGATGCAGTATCCGGACGTAATTCAGAGCTAAATGCATAAGGGTCAGCTTTTAGACGAAGGTTGCCGTTACAATCAATCAATTCAAATTTATAGCGTTGACCAAGGCTAGCTTTTGGTAAGAATAATTCCCATACACCACTTGCAGGATGAAAACGCATTGGATGACGGCGACCGTCCCAATAGTTGAAATCACCGACCAACGAAACGCGTTTAGCATTTGGCGCCCATACCCGGAAATTTACGCCCGGTACACTGTCACATTCAGTAAAATGTGCACCTAATACTTCATAAGGACGCAATAACGAACCTTCCGCTAACAACCATTGATCCAAGTCATTAATCATCGGATGGAAGCAGTATGGATCTTCAATAATTTGGGCTTCTGCACCCCAATACACTTTTAATTGGTAGGCAAAGAAATGACGAATCTCCGGCACAATCGCAGTAAAAAATCCGCGTTCATCCACTTTTTCAAGTACAACAACGATAGATTGACTTTCTTTATCAATCACTTCGACTTTATCTGCATCCGGTAATAAAGCACGAATCTCAATACCATTATGAGTTTCATGCATGCCTAATACTGCAAAAGGATCGGCCTGTTTGCCATCAAAAAATGAATTAATTACTGATTGGGCGACTAATTTCGTCATGACATACTCCTTTATGCTTTCAAGCTTAATTAATTTACAAACGATAGTATTTTCTCGTTTGTTGAGCGACAAAAAGCATTAAACGATAATAGATAAAAGACAAAGCAGGCAATAAAAGTGCGGTTGAATATGGAATTATTTTTTCAAACTGAATTTGGTTTTGCTCGTCGAGCAATTGATAACGCAAAGAAGCATCAGGAGGAGAAGAAAACTCGATTAAATCATCATGAATGGGTTCGTTTTCAAAGGCACATATTACATTTTGGAACGGCTGATTTTGTCCAATATTCGGCGGAAATTGCAACTGCTCGATAAAATAATCAACACAGGTTGGCGATGCATCAATCAAATGCCCATTAATATCATAATGGGAAAACGAAATGCCAAGTTTTTCGGCAGATTGTTTAAGTGATAAGGACATTTTCATACAACAAATGATACATCTATATAATACTTAATAAGTATTATAAGTAAGCACAATTGAAATACAATTGCCAATCTCGCAAATTGTGACCTAAATCAAAAAACAAAGTTTGAAGAGAATAAAAAAGCACCTAAATCAGAATTATTCGGTTTCAATGACAAATTCAAACCAATCAATGACATCTTCTTCATGTACGCCATCTTGAATTAAAACAGCTGCATTTTTCACTGAATTAGGATCGCCGCTGATTAAAGGATGCCATTCGGGCAAAGGTTTCCCCTCATACAATAAACGATACGCACAGGTATTCGGCAACCACCCAAAATCAGGCAAGTTCTTTTTGGTTAATTTGGTGCAATCACTTTCGATTTTAAAACGTTCAGGATAATTACGACACTTTCCTGTTTCCACATCTAATAGATTGCAAGCAATACGCGTGTAATAGAGTTTTTCACGCTTGCCCCGCCCTTGAATGTATTTTCGATAACAGCATTTTCCGCAGCCATCACATAGGGCTTCCCATTCGGATTCCGTCATTTCAAGGAGCGATTTTTTTTGCCAAAAATGAGATTCAAATTGCATAGTGAAACCAATAAAAAAGTGCGGTCAAAATTTACGTGATTTTTGACCGCACTTTGTTGTTTAGAATTAGAAGCCTTCTTTTAAGCTTA
>CAKAQT010000066.1:0-6514 GCA_916720325.1 Parahaemophilus parainfluenzae | reverse complement strand
AACAAGTGATTGCAGCAACCAAAGAAAAAGTATTGGCAATCTGCAAACGTCTTCCAGTTTACGCATAATGCTGATTCAGCTTTTATTTGTAATGTTAGCGGCGGTAAATATCGCCGCTTATTTTTTAATGTGGAAAGATAAAGTCCGCGCGGTTCGTCACGGCTGGCGAATTTCTGAAAATACTTTCTTTCTATTAAGCCTGCTTGGTGGGTTTATTGGTGTTTATTGCGGGATGAAACGCTTTCGTCATAAAACCAAACACTTTAGTTTTAAATTTGTTGTTATTCTCAGTGCCTTTATTTGGTTGATCTTAATGCCTTATTGGTATTTCTTTCTTGAATAATGTTGAGTACAGAATGACTTTCAGTAAGAAAAAAGCCTAGAGAATATCTCTAGGCTTTTTAGTATGCGATTAGACTACTTAAAAATGAGGCGTCGATTTCGACTTTTCTTCACTTGTGAAAGTGTAATTAATCCCAACACAATGACATAGACAGCGAAAATAAATACCAACCATTGCACCATCGTGATGCCGAAAAGTGACCATTGGCTTTCGTTACAGCTGCCTGTTGGATTGAAGACCGCAGGTAGCCATTTATGGAATGGTAACGTTTCTGGAAAGTTTGGTATAAATTCACATTGTTTCCATGGCGCAGGGTTCATTTGTAAATCAAGGTGACGAATGGAAATCATTAATCCTTTGATTGCACTAAATAAACCCACAATAAGAGCAAGAATGCGGACAATAAGCGAACTAGGGGCTAAGGCGCCGATAAAACCAGCAATAAATAACCCTACCATAGCTAAACGTTCGTAAACACAAAGTACGCAAGGTTGTAAACCCATTCCGTATTGAAAGTAAAGTGCGGTCGATTCTAAGGCAAATGTGGAAAATGCCAAAAAGATCCACGCTGAACGTTTAAGGGATAATTGCTTAAAAAAGTCGAGCATTCTTTCTCCTTATGCTTCATTAAATTGGAAGAATTAAGCCAAGGTTTGCAAGCCAAATCGTCATTCCTGGTAGGATAAATTCGATTGCAAGGAAACCAACTAGCGTTAATACGATAGTGTAAGGCAATGCCATGTAGACCATTCTACCATAAGAAAGTTTAATTAACGGTGCAAGCGATGATGTTAATAAGAACAAGAACGCGGCTTGACCGTTTGGTGTAGCGACAGAAGGTAAGTTTGTACCTGTATTGATTGCTACCGCAAGTAATTCAAATTGGTGCGGTGCAATTGCGCCTGTCGCAAGGGCATGTTTCGCTTCATTGATATAAACCGTTGCTACGAATACGTTATCAGAAATCGCAGAAAGTAAACCATTGAAACCGTAGAATAGCGCTAACTGTGTTTTCTCTTCAGAACTTAATACGAAGTGAATAATTGGCGCAAAGAGTTTTTGATCGATAATCACCGCAACGATAGAGAAAAATACGACTAATAATGCAGTGAAAGGTAAGCTTTCTTGGAATGATTTTCCAATAGCATGTTCGTCTGTTACACCAGTAAAGGTTGTAGCAAGAATAATCACGCTTAAACCAATCAAGCCAACGGCCGCTAAGTGGAAGGCTAAACCTAAGATCAACCAAATCGCGATAAGACCTTGAACAGAAAGGCGAATTTTATCTTGTTTAGACATTTTTTGTGTGTTTTCACGATCTAAATCAGCCAAGATTTTCCATACTTCTTCCGGTAGTTTTTCACCATAACCGAATACTTTAAATTTTTCAACTAAAACACAAGTGAGTAATCCACAGATAAAGACAGGAACGGTCACTGGCGCCATACGGAAGAAGAACTCAATGAAGTTCCATTTTGCTTGTTCTGCAATGATTAGGTTTTGTGGTTCCCCCACCATGGTCATTACACCACCAAGAGCTGTCCCCACGCCTGCATGCATCATTAAGCTACGTAAGAAAGAGCGGAATTTTTCGAGAGTTTCGTGATTTTTAATTTTGTTATCATCAGAAATATCAACTGCATCTTGTAGTGTTTTACCGGATGCGACTTTGTGATAAACCCCATAGAACCCCATAGCTACGCTGATAATTACTGCAACAACAGTAAGTGCATCTAAGAAAGCTGAAAGAAATGCAGCACTAAAACAGAAGGCGACAGAAAGGACGATTTTAGAACGGATACGGACTAATAATTTGGTGAATACATAAAGCAAAAGTTGCTTCATAAAGTAAATACCGGCCACCATAAAGATTAAAAGTAAAACGACTTCAAAGTTTGCCATGATCTCGGCTTTAACGTGCTCTGCATTCGTCATACCAATAGCAATAGCTTCAACAGCTAATAAACCACCCGGTTGAAGAGGATAGCATTTTAATGCCATTGCTAGGGTGAAAATAAACTCAGCCACGAGTAACCAACCCGCCACAAACGGGCTTACCCAAAAGAATAAAATTGGGTTAATTACCAAGAAGGCAATAATAGTTAATTTATACCAATCAGGGCTCGAGCCCAGAAAGTTTTTCATAAATGCTTGTGTGTAAGTCATATTGAACTCCGTTTTTTATAGTCCTATCATTGTAATATATACTGCTTTAAAGGATAATAGACCAGTTAAAGATTTATTCAATAAATCACATTTTTTTGATCTTTTTAGGCTTTTTTATATTTATTTCATACTCATGCAAACAGATAATACCCTTTTACGGGCTCAAAGCCCAGCTGCGCTTGCCGAAGAATATATTGTTAGAAGTATTTGGGATGATGTATTTCCCGCCGGCACCAATCTTCCTTCTGAGCGTGATTTAGCTGATAAAATCGGCGTAACACGCACCACATTACGTGAAGTATTACAGCGTTTGGCTCGTGATGGCTGGCTTACCATTCAACACGGCAAGCCGACAAAAGTCAATGATATTTGGGATACAGCTGGTCCAAGCATCATTGAAACCTTAATTACCTTAGATCGCCAAAGTGCGCCGTTAATTATTGAAAATATGTTGTCATTGCGTAGTCGCATGTCAGAATCTTATATTTATGAAGCCGTAAAAAATTCGCCTAAAGCTTCTGTTGCTTTGTTTAAGGAGCTTGATTCATTAGAAAATACCGCAGAGAGCTATATGGAATTTGACTATGCCTTATTCCGTCAGTTTACCGTAATGGCGAATAAACCTTTCTATCGTTTAATTTTCAATAGTTTACGTGGGGTTTATCATAAAATTGGTTTGCTATTCTTTAGTGACGAAAAACATCGCCAAGTGACACATGATTTTTATGTAGAATTGCGTGATATTTGTGAAAAAGGTCAATCTGATTTAGTGGTGGAATGTATTCGTAAACACAAGCAAGTTACCTCCGCCTACTGGCGAGCTATTTTAGAAAGTTTGCCAAAAAATTTAGCAACAGAATAATATTAAAAGTGCGGTTGAAAATGACCGCACTTTTTCCTTATATCAAAGACTCAATATTATGCGTATTCCAAGAATTTATCATCCAGAATCCCTTAAAAATCAATCTACTTGCCAACTTTCAGAGGATGCGGCTAATCATGTAGGGCGTGTACTTCGAATGACAGAAGGTGAGCAAATTGAATTATTTGATGGAAGTAATCATATTTATCCAGCGAAAATTATTGAAGCGAGCAAAAAAGCCGTTAAAGTGGAAATTCTTGGTTGTGAATTAAGTGATAAGGAGTCGAATTTATCGATTCATTTAGGGCAGGTGATTTCCCGTGGTGATCGAATGGAATTTACCATTCAAAAGTCCGTGGAATTGGGCGTGAATGTCATTACACCATTGTGGTCAGAACGCTGTGGCGTGAAGTTAGATGGCGAACGCATGGATAAGAAAATCCAACAATGGCAAAAAATTGCCATTGCCGCTTGTGAACAATGCGGCCGTAATGTTGTGCCAGAAATTCGTCCGTTAATGAAATTACAAGATTGGTGTGCAGAAAATGATGGTGCATTGAAATTGAATTTACATCCAAGAGCCCAATATTCTATTAAAACCTTGCCTTCAATTCCAAAAGAAGGAGTTCGTTTACTTATTGGTTCAGAAGGCGGTTTATCACCTCAAGAAATCGCACAAACTGAACAACAAGGATTTACTGAAATTTTATTAGGAAAGCGTGTGTTACGTACAGAAACAGCCTCTTTGGCGGCAATTAGTGCGTTACAAATTTGTTTTGGAGATTTGGGATAATGATGGATTTACAAGGGCAATTTTTAATTGCGATGCCACAGTTAGAGGATTATTTCCAAAATACCGTGGTGTATATGTGTGAGCATAATGAACAAGGCTCAATGGGCTTAGTGATTAATCAACCCACTGATTTAAGCATTGCTGAACTGTATTCAAAAATGAATTTTATGATGAAAAATGACCGCACTTTTAGCAATGAACTTGTGCTTGCGGGTGGGCCGGTACATTCTGAGCGTGGTTTTATTCTGCATAAGAAAACCGCGAAAGAATTTGAACACAGCTATAAAATTACCGACGAGATGTATCTCACCACGTCGGCTGATATTGTGGAAACCTTTGGTTCAGAGGATGCGCCCGAAAAATATCTTGTTGCGCTCGGTTGTGCAAGTTGGACAGCAGGGCAGTTAGAGCAAGAGATTGCAGATAATGCGTGGTTAGTGGCACCAGCTTCAGACACCATTTTATTTGAAACTATTTATGAAGATCGTTATCCTGCCGCGAATCAATTATTAGGGATTAATCCTCATAATTTTGTCTTTTCACAAGTGGGGCACAGTTAATGGGCATCACGGCAATTGCGTTTGATTTTGGTACAAAAAGTATCGGTTGTGCGGTCGGGCAAAGTATCACAGGTACGGCACAAGCCTTGCCTGCATTTAAAGCGCAAGATGGGATTCCCAATTGGGATGCTATTGAAAAATGCCTAAAGGATTGGAAACCTGATGTTATTGTGGTGGGATTGCCTTTAAATATGGATGGAACTGAGCAAGATTTAACACTTCGAGCGAAAAAATTTGCCAATCGCTTAAATGGTCGTTTCGGTATCAAAGTAGAACTACAAGATGAGCGCTTAACGACGGTTTCTGCTCGAGATGAAATTTTCCAACGTGGTGGTTATCGAGCTCTCAATAAAGGTAAAGTAGATGGGATTTCTGCTTGCTTGATTTTAGAAAGTTGGTTCGAAAACTATTCAGAATAAGCCAAAAATAAACCGCACTTTAAGATGCGGTTTGTTGTATTGATAGGTTTATTTTTTTATCCAAATCAGACTCGCCATTCTTCCTGTTTTGCCATCTCGACGATAGGAAAAGAAGCGCTCTTTTTCATTGAATGTGCAATGCTCCCCACCGTAAATTTGGGTAATACCTAATTTGTTGAGGCGTTGTGTGGCGATTTGATAAAGATTGCCGAGGTATTTTCCAGATTCATTCGGATCGGGTCGAAAAGCCGTTTCTGCAATCGGGTCAAATGCCATAAATTGCTCAATCACTTCTTTACCAACTTGGAATGCATTAGGGCCGATAGCAGGCCCAAACCACGCAATAATCTCTTCGGGGGCAGATTGGAAACATTTCACGGTTTCTTCTAATACACCATCACAGAGTCCGCGCCAGCCTGCATGGGCTGCTGCCACTTCAGTCCCTTGCTTATTGGTGAATAAAACCGGCAAGCAATCCGCTGTCATCACCAAACATACTTGGTTCGGTTGATTGGTGTAAACCGCATCAGCCTCTAAATTATTGCCCTCATAAGGCACTGTGATTACACGAGTACTGTGTGTTTGAGTTAAAAACAACGGGAAATGTGGCAGATTAAATTTTTCAACCAATAAAGTGCGGTTAGTTTTGACCGCACTTTTATCGTCTTCGACATGATCGCCTAAATTGAAACTATCGAAAGGCGGCAGGCTTACGCCACCTTCTCTTGTGGTTGTAAAAGCTTGGATATGTGGTGGAACATTCCAGTTTGGAACAATGGTTTTCATCTTAATAATCCAATTCGTCTTTGTGTTCGAGGTAATCCGCTTTTAAGGCATGCAGTAATTCGACAAAGTCATCTGGCAATGGGGCATACCATTCCATCATTTCACCTGTGATAGGATGAGCTAAACGCAACATAACCGCATGTAGGGCTTGGCGTTTAAAATTGCGCAGCACCTCAGTGAAGGCTTCGCTTGCATTTTTAGGTGGGCGAGGACGGCCTCCGTAAGTTTGATCACCCAATAGTGGATGCGCAATATGTGCCATGTGTACACGAATTTGGTGAGTACGACCCGTTTCTAAACGTAAGCGTAAACGGGTGTAATTACGGAAGTTTTCCATAATGCGATAGTGCGTAACCGCCGGTTTACCCATAGGGTGAACCGCCATCAATGTGCGTTTGGTGGCGTGACGAGCCATTGGTTGGTCTACGGTTCCACCTTTGGTCATAATGCCACTTGCAACGGCTTCGTATTCACGAGTAATTTTGCGTTTTTGTAAGTCACGCACGAGCTTAGTTTGTGCAGGGATCGTTTTAGCAACAACCATGAGACCCGTTGTGTCTTTATCTAAACGATGCACAATTCCTG
>CAKAQT010000065.1:0-6529 GCA_916720325.1 Parahaemophilus parainfluenzae | reverse complement strand
TAGGCATTATCGCACACAGTTGTCTTTCCCTTGGTGTGGTTACGGTTGGCTTACTAAAAAATGTCCGCGTAGATTTAATGAGTTATCTTTTTGGGGATTTGCTCGCCATTAATTTTAACGACTTACCTTATATTGGCACGGGTGTCCTCATTGTATTAGGCACACTGCTTTACTTCTGGCAAGCCTTACTCTCCACCACAGTTTCACCTGAACTGGCTCAAGTGGAAGGCATTAACATTAAAAAAATGCGATTTATCTTAATGATTTTGACCGCACTGACGATCGCATTAAGTATGAAGTTTGTTGGGGCACTGATTATTACATCACTCTTAATTATTCCCGCCGCAACAGCAAGACGTTTTGCCAAAACACCTGAACAAATGGTATTTATTGCGATTTTAATCAGTATGCTTTCTGTCGTTGGCGGGTTATTTCTTTCCGCCTTTTATGATACAGCTGCGGGGCCTTCCGTCGTAATTTGTTCCGCATTTTTGTTTTTGTTATCATTACTAAAAAAGGAATATTTATAATCCGCTCCAACCAGTGAAAACCATTTGCACCGCACCTTAAATCTTGATAAAGTGCGGGCAACTTTTGACGATATTTTAGGATAAGAAATGAGCCAAGAATATTTAGATTTTGAATTACCTATTGCTGAACTTGAAGCCAAAATTGAAGCACTACGTTCAGCATCTGATGACAAAATTGATTTACACGATGAAATTAAACGCTTACAAAAGAAAAGCGATGAATTAACCAAAAAAACCTTTGCAAATCTTGATGCATGGCAGGTTTCTCGTATGGCACGTCACCCAAATCGTCCATATACGCTTGATTATATCGAACATATTTTTACTGATTTCCAAGAACTTGCAGGCGATCGTGCCTTTGCAGATGATAAAGCAATCGTAGGTGGTCTTGCTCGTTTAGATGGTCGCGCAGTAATGATTATCGGTCACCAAAAAGGTCGTACAGTAAAAGATAAAGTAACACGTAACTTTGGTATGCCAGCACCTGAAGGCTATCGTAAAGCATTACGTTTAATGCAAATGGCTGAGCGTTTCAACTTACCTATCATTACCTTTATCGACACACCAGGGGCTTACCCGGGCATCGGTGCGGAAGAACGTGGTCAATCTGAAGCCATTGCTCGTAACTTACGTGAAATGTCTACCTTAAAAGTGCCTGTTATCTGTACGGTAATCGGTGAAGGCGGTTCCGGTGGTGCATTAGCCATTGGTGTGGGCGACAAAGTGAATATGTTGCAATATTCAACCTATTCTGTTATCTCACCAGAAGGCTGTGCTTCTATCTTATGGAAAAGCGCAGAAAAAGCGTCAACCGCAGCCGAAGTCATGGGCTTAACCGCAACTCGTTTAAAAGAGTTAGGTTTAATTGATAATATCGTTCCAGAACCATTAGGTGGTGCGCATCGTAATTATCATGAAATGGCACGTAATTTAAAACAATGTCTCGTTGAAGAATTAAACGAATTAGATACCTTCGACAAAGATGGCTTATTAGAAAGACGTTACGAACGTTTAATGTCTTATGGCTATTGTTAATAATATATAAAAAGAGCGGTTAATTTAACCGCTCTTTTTTGTGTTTTGAAAAAAATGTTGCATGGATGCAAGAAACAGCATCAATGCCTAAAATAATATAAAAGGAGAACTCAAAATGAAAAACGTATTAGCAATCCAATCTCACGTGGTTTATGGTTTTGCCGGTAATAAATCCGCCACCTTTCCAATGCAGTTATTAGGCGTGGATGTGTGGGCACTCAATACCGTGCAATTCTCTAACCATACCCAATATGGCAAATGGACAGGCATGGTGATTCCACAAGAACAAATTGGTGAAATTGCTAACGGTTTAGATGCCATTGGAAAACTGCAAGAATGTGATGCATTGCTTTCTGGCTATTTAGGTTCAGCTGAACAAGTTGATCAAATTATCTATGCTTTAGAGAAAATCAAAGCTCGTAACCCAAATGCACTTTACTTGTGCGATCCAGTGATGCCAAATGCCGAAAAAGTCTGCGTAGTAGCTGATGGTGTACGTGAACGCTTAATTGAAAAAGCCATTCCACGTGCGGACATCATGACACCAAACCTTTCAGAGCTTCGTACACTTTCTGATTTCCCTATCAATACGTTTGACGATGTGCTCAAAGCCGCTAATGCGTTAGTTGCCAAAGGTGTGAAAAAAGTGTTAGTTAAACACTTAGGTAAAGCAGGTAAATTAAATGATCCTAATACCTTTGAAATTATTATGGCGACACCTGAAGGCGTATGGCATTTAAGTCGTCCGCTTTATAAATTTAGCTTTGAACCTGTTGGTGTGGGTGATTTAATTGCGGGAACTTTCTTGGCGCATTACTTAAACTGTGGCAATGATGTTGAAGCTTTTGAAAAAATGAATAATGCTGTTGCTGGCGTAATGAAAACTACCTTTGATTTGAAATCTTACGAACTCCAACCGATTGCTGCACGTTTTGAGATCTTAAATCCAAGCACAAACTACAAAGCTGTTAAAGTTGCCTAATGGATCTTTTTTCATTATTCCAAGCACAAATTCCAACCACCGCCAATAAGCTTCTCATTGCTTTTAGCGGTGGTTTGGATTCAACTGCACTGCTTTCTTTAGTTAAAAAACTCAGCGAAAGACCGCACTTAAGCCTGAGAGCTATTCATATCCATCACGGATTAAGCCCGAATGCGGATGCTTGGACGACTCATTGCCAACAACTCTGTAAACAATTTGATATTCCACTTATTATTGAAAAAGTCAAAGTGGAAATGCACAATGGCATTGAAGCGGGCGCAAGAGAAGCTCGTTATCGAACGATTTCAACACATATTCAGCCAGATGAATATCTTGTCACTGCACATCACTTAAATGATCAAACTGAGACTTTTTTCCTGGCGCTAAAACGCGGAGCAGGATTGCAAGGTTTAGGTGCCATGCAAAAAGAAAGCCAATTATTTGGGATGCCTATTCTACGCCCACTCCTTTCTTTTAGCCGTAATGAATTAGAAGATTACGTTCATCAAGAAAATCTGTCTTGGGTCGAAGACGAAAGCAATCAAGATAATCATTACGATCGCAATTTCTTACGTAACCAAATTTTGCCTGAAATACGCCAACGCTGGGGACATTTTGATCATGCAGTTCAGCGTGCCGCACAACATTGTTTTGAGCAACAACAACTGATTAATGAATTATTACAGACCTGCTTTGAGCAGCACATTCTTGAGGATCAAAAACAGTTTTCGCTCGTAAACTTTCTAGACTATTCATCGCAAAAACAAACCGCACTTTTGCGAATGTGGCTGGCTAAAAATCAGATTGCCATGCCAACACAGGTTCAATTAATGCATATTATTGATGATGTAATTAAGGCCAAAGCGGATGCATCCCCACAACTTCAACTTGGGGAGCATATTATTCGCCGTTATCAACAATGTCTTTATTTAACGGGGAAATTCGCTGATTTGTCGCAAACTTGTCTTGATATGCCGTTAAATCAACAGATTACCTTGCCTGATAATCTTGGAACAATCTGTGCAACCCACAATGCAATAGGCATTTTAGTCAATTGGAACGAAAAACAGGTTCAACTTGCTGATACACAAGAGCCTATTCAAATACGATTTGCTTATGCTGGCAAAGTAAAACGACAGCATAATCGCCCAGCCGAAACCATGAAAAAAATTTGGCAAGAGCTCGGTGTTCCGCCTTGGCAACGAAATCGCATTCCACTCATTTTTTATGGTGAGACTTTACAAAGTGCGGTGGGGTTTTTCCGTGTTTTTCAGAACTTAGAGAAATAAAAAATGGGTGATGAGTCACCCATTTTTATGATTAAGAAAAGCGTTTAAAATGCCTGCCGTAAATTCTTTCCGTAAATAAAAGCCCAGCGGCAAGGTATCAATCACTTCCCCATTTTTACCAATGCCTTTCGTAATGGCTTTACTGTTTGCACCTTTTGGACGCAGTTGCATAACTTCACCAATACGCGCCGTAATCTGATCTAACTTTCCGAGCACAATATAATCCATCAACTCTTCCCAATCTTGGCGTAATTGATGTTCTTGTTCAGTCGAAGGTTGCCATAAGATAGGTTGGCCAATATGTCGCTCACGCAACGGAATATCACGACTACCTTCAATAGGAATCCACAAGACTTTCGATAATTTATGACGAACGTGTGAATTTTCCCAATTTACCCCTGAGTTTTGAACCAATGGGGCAAGACTCACAAACGTGGTTTCCAACGGAAAACCTTCGGTATTAATGGGTAACGTTTTTAATTCAATGCCTAAATGGGAAAAATCCTGTTCTGCTTTACTGCCGGCAGTCGCTCCTAATGCAGTTTCAAGCAACATTCCAACCCAACCTTTATCGCGTTTTAAATCAGGCGGAACGGGAATATTTAATTCATCTGCAAGTTCGCCAAAGGTTAACCCCGCAATAGATTGCGCTTTTTCTAATAAGGCTTGTTCGGTTTGTGGGATCATTCGTGGTATTTCTTCAATAATTTCGGTTTAACGTATTCTACGCCTTTGTCGATGTAAGGAATATTTTCTAGTTTCAATAAAAAGCGTTTTGCCGGCAATCCACCACCAAAACCAGTGATTTCACATTTTTTCCCTAATACACGATGACATGGAATAATAATACTAATGGGATTACTCCCTACTGCACCACCAACGGCACGCACCGCCTTGGGATTATTAATGCTTTCTGCTAACCCGCCATAACTCGCCGTTTTACCATAAGGAATTTGACGCAATGCTGTCCAAATCGCTTGTTGAAATGCGGTACCTTTAGGCGATAAAGGAATATCGGAGAAACTTTCTGGCTCACCATTAAAATAACGCATTAAAGCGCACCGCACTTTTTCAAAAAGCGGTAAATCTTCTCGTAAAATCCAATTTGGATTTGGCGTGGTTTGTTCTAACTCACAATCTAAATTTGTAAGATGTTCACCATCAGAAAGCATTAATAACCGACCAATTGGTGAATCCATATAAGCATAAAAAAGTGCGGTCATTTTTCTCCCGTTTTTTATGGGACCATATAAGAAAAAAGCACACCGAACATTCATTCGGTGTGCTACGTATTATGCTAAATTTTTAACAAATTAGAAACTGTAGTTTAAGTTTAAACCATAAAGGTTAGCACTTGCTTTAGAGGTATAATTCGCTGTTACTGTTGCTAAACCACCAATTGGTTGGCTTTCGGTGAAGTGAATTTTTTTACCACGTAAGTGCGCAAAGCCCGCATCAATAGAAAGATTCGGGGTAAATTTATAAGTTGCCCCTACGCTATACCACATACGATCTGTATCTGGAATAGATGCACTCACATGTTCTGTTGGTGCTGCCGCTTCATCATAAGCTATACCGGCACGAAGCGTTAATTTATCATTTACATTATAGGTTGTACCTAATGCATAACGAGAATTGCTACGGTATTTTTCATCTTTATGGAAAGCAAGTTCACCGTCATTAAAGGTGGCGTGTAACTCTTTGAAACGGCTCCAATGTGTAAATTTGTAGCTATAGTGCAATGCCAAATTATCTGTCACTTGGTGGAAACCTGATAATTCTAAATAATCTGGTAAGTGTAATGTTAATCCACCTGCAGCAGGGCCTTGACCACGAATAGTACGACTCGCACTCACAGCATTATCATCTTCAAAGTCAATATCGACTTTTGAATGATAGGCTAAACCAACACGGTTATTTTCGTTAAACTCGTACACTAAACCTGCATTCCAACCGAAACCCCATGCATTTTTATCTTGTAAGTGGGTTAGTACAGTTTCTTTATTCACTCCTTGTAAGCGAGCTAAAGATGCGGCAGCACTTTGAGGAATTTTTCCTGCTTTAACTAGTCCAGGAACTAATGGTGCAACATTTTTTACTGCATCACTTAAAATACCAGCACGACGTTCAATTTCTGCTTTGGCATAAACTGCATTTAACCCCACACCAGCAGTTAAACCTTGAGAAACTCGATATGAACCGCTTAAATTTAAGTTAATCGCGCTTAAATCGGTTTTACCGCCGAATACACCTGCATTGTAATCTGATTCATATTCACTTTTTAATCCAAAATTCACATTCATACCACCACCAATGGCAAATTTGTCATTAATTGGTGCCACAAAATACATATTTGGAATCAATGAACCAGGAACAACACTATTATGAGCTGCAGAACCAACAGCAACGGTACGACCTAGTGCATTAACTGTAACTGGACCACTCATGTGAATTTTAGAATCCACATAAACGCCACCCACAGAGAATTGATTAGTTTTGAATAAACTCATTAATGCAGGGTTAGTTGCAACTACTGCAGCATTATCAACAATTGCTGCTTCACCGGCATAAGCACGACCAAGACCGGATGTAGAAACTTCTGCTAATTGGAATGCGGCTGCATTTGCACCGCTTGCTGCTAACAATGTGGTCATTGCTAATAGCGTTTTATTAAATTTTGTCATTTGGAACCT
>CAKAQT010000064.1:0-6554 GCA_916720325.1 Parahaemophilus parainfluenzae | reverse complement strand
CATCTAATCTTGTGGCGTTCAATTTTCTATTGATTGCCTTTTTAACGGGGATTGCTTCTGCGTTTCAAACGCCGACTTTGAGTTTGTATCTCTCTCAAGAGATTCAAGTTTCGCCTTTTTTTGTGGGCTTGTTCTATTCCATCAATGCCATTATTGGCATTATCTTGAGTCAAATTCTGGCGAAATATTCTGATAAGCAAGATGACCGCCGCAAAGTGATGATTGTTTGCTGTTTGATTGCTGTGCTTGGCTGTTTGATTTTTGCTTATAGCCGAAATTATTATGTGTTGATTATTATCGGTACAACTCTGTTAGGATTAGGTTCATCCGCTAATCCGCAATCTTTTGCTTTAGCACGAGAATATGCTGAAAGCAGCCATCGTGAAGCGGTGATGTTCACCACAATTATGCGAACTCAAATCTCATTGGCTTGGATTGTGGGGCCGCCACTTTCCTTTTTCATTGCGCTAAACTGGGGCTTTGATTATATGTATTTGGTGGCGGGTTCTGCCTTTTTACTATGTGCAGGCGTCAGCAAATTATTGCCGAAAATTCCTCGTCAAAGTGCGGTCAAAAATCAAGAGATTTTAGACAACACGCCACCAAGAAAAAGTGTGATTTACTTGTTCATCGCTAACCTATTACTTTGGACCTGTAACAGCATGTATCTCATTAATATGCCATTATTTGTAATTAATGAATTACATTTAAACAAAGAACTGGCGGGAACATTAATGGGGACAGCTGCGGGATTGGAAATCCCCGTGATGATATTAGCGGGTTATCTCACCAAATACTTCAGTAAAAAACGCTTAATGATGATTGCTTTAGTTTCAGGGCTCGCCTTCTATTCAAGCTTATTATTTGCTGAGCAAACTTGGCAGCTTATCGGATTACAGATACTTAATGCGATTTTTATTGGTATTACTGCTACCATTGGCATGGTGTATTTCCAAGATTTAATGCCCAATAAAATGGGCACGGCTACAACTCTATTCAGTAATGCAGCAAAAAGTAGTTGGATTATTGGTGGACCTATTGCGGGTATTATTGCGGAAATCTGGCATTACAATTCAGTTTTTTATGTCGCTGTGGCATTAATTATTATCAGCGTAGCCTGTATGTGGAAAGTCAAATCAGTTTGATTAAAATAAAAAAGAGCGGTCAATTTTGACCGCTCTTTTGCTTTCCATTATCTTAGCGCCATGCTTTGAATTGGTTAATCAATCCATTTGTTGAGCTATCATGGCTTGAAACTTTCTCTTTGTCTGCCAATTCAGGAAGAATTCGGTTCGCTAATTGTTTACCTAATTCCACGCCCCATTGGTCAAAACTGAAGATATTGAAAATCACGCCTTGTGTAAAAATTTTGTGCTCATACATGGCAATTAATGCACCAAGAACAAATGGTGTCATTTTTTGCACTAAAATAGAGTTGGTCGGTTTGTTACCCGTAAAGACTTTAAATGGCACAATGTCTTTTACCTCATCTAAAGATTTACCCGCTTTCACAAATTCTGCTTCGACTTCTTCTTTGGTTTTACCGAAAGCAAGTGCTTCAGTTTGTGCAAAGAAGTTTGATAACAATTTGCTGTGGTGATCACCTAATGGATTATGACTTTGTGCTGGTGCGATAAAGTCACAAGGGATTAACATCGTACCTTGGTGAATCAATTGGTAGAAGGCATGTTGACCGTTTGTACCTGGCTCGCCCCAAATAATTGGGCCTGTTTGATAATCACGGATAACATTGCCATTACGATCAACATATTTACCGTTTGATTCCATGTTGCCTTGTTGGAAATAAGCCGCAAAACGATGTAAATATTGGTCATAAGGTAAAATTGCCTCAGTTTGTGCACCAAGGAAGTTAGTATTCCATAAACCAACCAATGCTAATGTTGCAGGGATATTTTTTTCTAATGGCGCAGTACGGAAATGTTTATCCATTTCATGCGCACCACTTAAGAGTGCTTCAAAATTATCAAAGCCGATTGAAAGTGCGATTGAAAGACCGATTGCAGACCATAAAGAATAACGGCCACCAACCCAATCCCAGAACTCAAACATATTATTGGTATCAATACCAAATTCTGCTACGGCTTTACCATTGGTCGAAAGTGCGGCGAAGTGTTTTGCCACCGCGCTGTTATCTTTCGCTGCCGCTAATAACCAATTGCGTGCAGAATTCGCATTGGTCATAGTTTCTTGGGTGGTGAAGGTTTTAGAAGCCACTAAGAAAAGTGTCGTTTCAGGATTCACTTTTTTCAACGTTTCAGCGATATGGGTTCCATCCACGTTTGAAACGAAGTGCATATTCAAGTGATTTTTATAAGGACGAAGCGCTTCAGTCACCATGTAAGGACCTAAGTCCGAACCACCGATACCA
Source organism: Parahaemophilus parainfluenzae (assembly GCA_916720325.1). Taxonomy (GTDB): domain Bacteria; phylum Pseudomonadota; class Gammaproteobacteria; order Enterobacterales; family Pasteurellaceae; genus Haemophilus_D; species Haemophilus_D parainfluenzae_W. The sequence continues at coordinate 4,165 of CAKAQT010000064.1, read as the reverse complement.
ATATTCACCACATCAGTAATCGCTTTTCCGGTATAACCTTTCCATTCACCTGAAATCACACGATCACAGAACGCGCTCATTTTCGCTAGTACCGCATTCACTTCCGGCATCACATCTTTGCCATCTACATAGACAGGGGTATTTGAACGGTTACGAAGTGCGGTATGTAATACTGCTCGATTTTCTGTACGATTAATTTTTTCGCCTGTAAACATAGCATTAATCGCTTCATCTAATGCAGACTCTTTGGCTAATTGACGAAGCAATTTGAGGGTTTCTTGATTAATTTTATTTTTTGAAAAATCTACTAAGATTTGATTTTCAAAAGTTAAAGAATAATCATTAAAACGATTTTCTTCTTGCTTAAACAAATCAGCAATCGTGGTATGAGCCAGTTGAGATTGATGAGCTTCAAGCGCTTTCCACGCTTGTGTATTGGTTGGATTGATGTTTTTCATGAATATTTCCTTTTAAAAATTGAATTCTTTACATTTTTGCTTTCTTGCAAAAACAATTAATCGACATATTCTGTTATAACACGCGGGGTTAATTTTGTAATCAATTCATAGCTTAAAATACCACTGTATTTAGCTACCGTTTCAATTGGTAATTCCTTACCCCATAAAATCACTTCATCACCGACTTTATCTTGGCTATCTGCGCCTAAGTCTACCGTTAGCATATCCATTGAGACACGACCGACAATAGGAACAATACGACCATTTAGATAAACTGGCGTACCTTCTGGCACATCACGCGGATATCCATCACCGTATCCAATAGCGACAACACCAATTTGGGTATCTTTCGGACTGGTCCAAATGCCACCATAGCCAACAGGTTCACCTTTTTTATGTTCTCGCACCGCAAGCAATGAAGAAGTTAAGTTCATCACGGGGATTAAACCAAATTCAGCACCGACAGTATCCGTTGGTGAAATGCCGTACATAATAATCCCTGGTCGAATACAATCTAAATGTGCTTCAGGCCAAAATAAAATCCCGCCCGATGCCGCAATGGTTCGCTCTCCACCTTTATCTTTTGTCGCTTGAAGGAAACGATCAAGCTGAACTTGAGTATAATCAGAATCTAGTTCATCAGCACGGCTAAAATGGCTGACAAAACCTAAGTGCGGTTGAATTTGAGGGAGTTTTTTCAGCTCTTGATAAAAATAATCCACTTCATCAAGTGACACACCTAAACGGTGCATACCGGTATCAATCTTTAACCAGACTTTGATTGGACTTGGTACCACAGCTCGTTTTAATGCTTCAAGCTGTTCACGGTTATGAACCACCGTCTCAATATTATTTACTGCAATAATAGGCAAATCTTTTTCATCAAAAAAGCCTTCTAGCAATAAGATCGGTTTAATAATACCGTTAGAGCGTAACGATAACGCCTCTTCTAAACGCGCTACGGCAAAGCAATCTACCATGCTTTCTAAAGCAGATGAGACAAATACCACACCATGACCATATGCGTTTGCTTTTACTACCGCAATAATTTTGCTATGTGGCGCTTTTTCTTTAATAACTTGTAAATTATGTTTTAAGGCAAGCGAACTGATTTTCGCTGTTGCCGGTTTTACGTTCATTTTTCTAATCCGTTATCTCTTGCCTAATAATCATCTCTGTATTCACGCTGTTCGGCAAGGTTATCAAAGCGTGAGAATTGACCGTTAAATGCTAAACGTACACGACCAATCGGACCGTTACGTTGTTTACCAATAATGATTTCAGCAACACCTTTATCTTCAGAATTATCGTTATACACTTCGTCACGATAAATAAACATAATCAAGTCAGCATCCTGCTCAATAGAGCCTGATTCACGCAAGTCTGAGTTTACCGGACGTTTATCTGCACGTTGTTCCAAAGTACGGTTAAGCTGGGAAAGTGCAATAACCGGGACTTCTAATTCTTTCGCTAATGCTTTTAAAGAACGAGAAATCTCGGCAATCTCTAAGGTACGGTTATCTGAAAATGCGGGCGCGCGCATTAATTGAAGGTAATCCACCATAATCATGCTCAATCCACCATTTTCGCGATACACACGACGTGCGCGAGAACGCAATTCTGTTGGAGTTAAACCCGATGAATCATCGATATAAAGATTATTTTTTTGCTTAAACATCCCAAACACGCTGGCAATTTTGCTCCATTCCGCTTCTTCCAAGTTTTGGCCTGTACGAATTTTGGTTTGGTCCACGCGAGCTAGAGAGGCAATCATACGCATCATAATTTGCTCAGCCGGCATCTCTAAACTGAAGACTAATACAGGCTTATCACTTGCCATGGCCGCATTTTCACAAAGGTTCATTGCAAATGTGGTTTTACCCATGGAAGGACGTGCTGCCACAATGATGAGATCGGAAGGCTGTAAACCGGCTGTTTTCTTGTCTAAATCAACAAAGCCTGTTGTGACCCCTGTCACACCGTTATGATTTTCAAGCTTACCTAAAGTTTCAATTCGAGCGATGGTGCTTTCCAATACGCTGAGCACGTTTTGTGGTCCCTCTGTTGAAGAACTCCGTTTTTCAGCGATCGCAAAAACTTCCCTTTCAGCTTCATCCAACACCATTTTGATGTCTTTGCCTTTAGGCGAATAACTGTTTTCTGCAATACGATTCCCCACTGCAATAAGCTCACGCAAAATCGCTTTTTCACGTACGATTTCGGCATAAGCCAAAATATTAATAGCATTTGGGGTGTTATTAGAAAGATCTGCGAGATAAGCAAAACCGCCTACGGAATCACTGATACCTTTGGCTTTAAGGGCTTGATCAAGGGTGATTAAATCAATCGGCGTTTGGTTACGCATTAATTCTTCCATAGTTTGGAAGATGGCTTTATGTGCAAAAGTGTAAAAATCCTCAGCAATGACTCTTTCAGCGATACCATCCCAATGCTGATTACTCAACATTATACCGCCAAGAACGGCTTGTTCAGCTTCAGTGGAATGAGGCGGGATGCTAACTTGTTCAGTTTTCTGATCGGAAGATTGGATTTGTCGTTGTGATGCCATAAGGATTTCAATTTAAACTAAAAAACTGTGCTTATGATACCGCAAATACGAGGTGGTTTTAAGAAAAAAGTGCGGTCAATATTTTCAATATTTTAGACATAAAAAAACGGTGGAAAAATCCACCGCTCTTTTTCATTCAGGAATGTTGATTATTCAACAGTTAAAGTACGACAAACGTTAGTTGTACCTTCTGATTCATCACCTTGTGTTAATAAAACAAGATCACCTGAAACTAAATAACCTTTTTCTTTTAATAGGTTAATCGCTGCTTTTGCACCTGCAGAGCTACGAGATTCACCATCAAAATGAACTGGTGTTACACCACGGTATAATGCGCAACGGTTTAAGGTTTCTTGAACACGAGAAAGTGCAAAGATTGGTAAACCTGAGCTAATACGTGACATTAATAATGGTGTACGACCAGAGTGGCTTAATGTAATGATTGCTGCAATACCGCTTAAGTGGTTCGCTGCATACATCGCAGACATTGCTACAGATTCTTCAATATCTCTGAACTCACGATCTAAACGGTGATGAGAAACATTGATGCTAGGCATTTTTTCTGCACCTAAACATACGCGAGCCATTGTCGCTACAGTTTCAGCTGGATATTGACCTGCTGCAGTTTCTGCTGAAAGCATTACCGCATCAGTACCATCTAATACCGCATTTGCCACGTCCATTACTTCTGCACGAGTTGGCATTGGGTTGCTGATCATTGACTCCATCATTTGAGTTGCAGTGATTACCGCACGGTTTAATTGACGTGAACGACGAATTAATTTTTTCTGTACGCCAACTAATTCAGGGTCACCGATTTCAACACCTAAGTCACCACGCGCAACCATGATTACATCAGAAGCAAGGATGATATCGTCCATTGATGCCTCATCAACTACGGTTTCAGCACGTTCAACTTTAGCAACGATTTTCGCTTCTAAGCCAGCTTGTTTTGCTAACTCACGTGCATAGTTTAAATCTGCACTTGAACGTGGGAAAGATACCGCTAAGTAATCAACACCAATACGAGCAGCAGTGATAATATCTGCTTTATCTTTTTCAGTTAATGCATCTGCAGATAAGCCACCACCTAATTTGTTGATCCCTTTATTGTTTGATAATGGACCACCAACAGTCA
>CAKAQT010000063.1:0-6748 GCA_916720325.1 Parahaemophilus parainfluenzae | reverse complement strand
GTTCAGGTTGTGGCGATTGCGTAGTTTGTGCAGCGGTAGCAGTCGCCGTACTCGTTGTTTGCGCAGACGCACAGAAGTTTTGATCTTTATTTGCCCAAACTGGAATTGTTCGATTACTACCACAGCTCCAACTGCCATAAGCATTGATTCCAACCCATTTAATCGTAGAAGGTTGTCCGAGTTTCAGTTTTTCAATAACCACACGGTTTAAATAATCTTTATAGATTTGTAATGCACCTGAGGCACCCGTTAATTTGGTTTCACCGTTATCATCACGACCTAGCCAAATGGTGCTAACATTTTTACCATCAATACCCACAAACCACGTATCACGGGCATCATTGGTAGTTCCTGTTTTACCCGCAAGACGAAGATCGGCATAATCATTTTGTAAGCTACGCGCAGTACCACGTTCTACGGTTTGTTGCATTGCATACAAGGTTTGATAAGCCGCTTCTCTTGGCACCACTTGATCCGGCACGGTATTGTGTTCGTAAATAATATTGCCTTGACGATCAGCAATGCTTTGAATGGTACTTAACTCAATTTTGCCACCTTGATTTGCAATGGTTTGATAGAGTTTGGTCACATCATAAGGTGAAATACTGTAAGAGCCGAGCAAGGTTGCAGGCACTTTTGGAATAGCAACATTATCCCATCCCATGGCTTTTTGTGTATCAATCACTTTGCTTAAGCCAACTTTCATCCCAATATTTACCGTTGGAATATTTAGCGAGCGAGCAAGGGCATCCATCAACATCACTGAACCGCTATATTTGCGATCGTAGTTACGAGGTTGCCAAGGTTGGCTACCTTTAACATAAATTGTGATTGGTTGGTTTTGAATTGGTGTATTTAAACGGAATTGTTCCGGATTCATCAGTGCGGTCAAATAAATGGATGGTTTTACTAAAGAACCAATTTGACGTTTTGACATTAAGGCACGGTTAAATCCGGCATATTCTGTTTGTAATCCACCGACAACCGCACGTATTTCACCTAAGTGATAATCCGCGACAATCATTGCACCTTCTAAATGTGGATTTTTAGTTTGTACTTGCAATTGATTGACCGTATTCACCACGGCATTTTCAGCTTGTTCCTGTTGTTTTAAATCCATGGTGGAGAAAATACGTGCACCAAGTAGTGCAGAGGTTTTATTTTCCCCTAATTGACGGCGAAGATCTGCTTGTAATGTTTGGATGAAAGCAGGGTATTTACGTGAAATTTGTCCTTTTGCTTGTACACCTAATGGACGTTTACTCAACATGTCATAAAGCTCATCCCCAATCATTTGGTGATCAAGCATCAGTTTTAACACCACATTTCGGCGATCGAGTGCATATTGTGGATTTCGCCATGGATTATAAAGGGATGGGCCTTTCACCATGCCAACTAAAAGGGCAATTTGGTCTAGGCTAATTTCACGGATAGAGCGACCAAAATAGAATTGGCTCGCCAGTGCAAAACCATGAATTTGAATATCACCATTTTGACCAAGGTAAATCTCGTTAAGATAGGTTTCTAAGATACGGTTTTTATCATATCGCCAATCTAATACTAATGACATCAACGCTTCATTGGCTTTACGTGTAATAGAACGTTCGCTCGATAAGAACAAGTTTTTAACTAGTTGCTGAGTCAGTGTACTGCCGCCTTGAACCGTTTGGCCCGCTCTAATATTGGCAACCATTGCACGCATAATGCCAATAGGGTTAATCCCGTTATGATCGTAAAAACGGCGATCCTCTGTGAGTAATAAGGCATCGATGAGTAAACGAGGGTATTGCTGTAACGGAATGGCTAAACGATCTTCATTATCTGATTCCAACATTGCAATTAATTTAGGTGCGAGACGGAATTCATCAACCGCTTTTACGTTGACTAAATCTTCAATACGAGAAAGTTTGTTATCTGTAAAACGTAAACGTAATACACGTTGTGGTTCAGGCTTGTCAGGATAAGGGAATGCGCGACGAAGTAATACGATGGTATCCTCTTCGAGTTTAAAATCACCCGGTGCCGCAATCATTGTGGTTTGACGGTATTCGTTATCGAGTAAGATTTGAATCACTTCGTCAAAAGAAAGGTTATCAGACAGTTTTACGCTTTCTAAACGACTATACACTTCTGCCGGTAAACGCCAAATTTGGCCATCCATTTTTGAGCGAATTTGCCAGTCTAAATAGCCACCATAAAATACAGCAAGTGTCCCTAAAGTAAAGGCTGCTTTAGCTAAAAAGATTTTACAAGAACGGCGCTTATCTGGCGCTTGTGTTTCTTGTTGTTCAGGTGAGGTGTTTTCCGTTTCCGACATAATAGTTAGCTTCAGAGAATGAGGTTAAGCAATAAATTCAAAATAGGCATTAAGAAAATGGATGAAGTCTGTTGTACCACAGAAGGCGATACTTTCTTCATCATAATAATGGAAGTCGTCTTCTAAAATGTCATCTGTTTCAATCGCAAGGTTATTGGCGCGAATCATCACTTCATTGGTATTGATAAAAAGCGTGTATTCTGAACCAATCAACGTGACTTCATCATTATTTTTAATCTGCTCACAGGCAGAAAGTGCGGTCAAAAACGCTTGAGGATTTGACCGCACTTCTGAATTAAACCAATTGGCTAGCGCAATGTGTTCCATTGAACATTTGGCGTGCACATTGCCTAGATAATGGGTAAATTGAAAATCCATATTAGATGCTGAATGATGAACCGCAACCACAGGTACTGGTTGCATTTGGATTGTTCACCACAAAACGAGAACCTTCCAAGCCTTCAGTGTAATCCACGGTGCCGCCAATTAAGTATTGTAAACTCATTGGGTCAATCACTAATTGCACACCGGCTTTTTCAATGGTTAGGTCACCTTCATTGACTTTATCATCAAAGGTAAAACCATATTGGAAACCGCTACAACCGCCACCGGTAATATAAACGCGTAATTTTAATTCGTTGTTTTCTTCTTCGCTAATTAAACTTTTTACTTTATTGGCTGCCGCATCAGTAAAAGTTAGCGGTACGGCCATATCTAAATCTGACATATCTCTATCCCCACTTTCCTAAAAATAATCCTTGTATTATCTAATAACCTGTTAATTCATTCAAGATTTTTCACGGAATTAGTGCTATTATATGCGAATAAATCAGAATTAAATAAGGAGAAATAATGGGCATTCCATTAAGAACTGAAGAAGAAATTGTTAAGTTGCGTGAAGCGTGTAAATTAGCGTCCGATGTTTTGGTCATGATCGAACCTTATGTCAAAGAAGGGGTGACCACAGGTGAATTGGATCGCATTTGTCATGATTACATGGTGAATGTACAAAAAGTGATTCCTGCGTGCTTAAATTATCATGGTTTTCCGAAAGCAACCTGTATTTCTATAAATGAAGTGGTTTGCCATGGTATTCCAAGCGACGATAAAAAATTAAAACGTGGTGATATTGTTAATATTGATGTGACAGTGATTAAAGACGGTTATTTCGGAGATAATTCGAAGATGTATGTCGTGGGTGAAACCAATATTCGTAGCCAAAAATTGGTTGAAGCGGCACAAGAAGCGCTTTATGTGGGATTACGTACGGTTAAGCCGGGTATTCGTTTAAATGAAATTGGTAAAGCGGTACAAAAATATACTGAAAGCCAAGGCTTTAGCGTAGTACGAGAGTACTGTGGCCACGGCGTGGGAACTGAATTCCACTGTGAACCGCAAGTATTACACTATTATGCGGATGATGGCGGTGTGATTTTAAAACCGGGTATGGTATTCACCATTGAGCCAATGATTAATGCGGGTAAAAAAGAAGTGCGTATTATGGGCGATGGTTGGACAGTAAAAACCAAAGACCGTAGCCATTCAGCGCAATATGAGCATCAAATTGTGGTTACCGAAAACGGTTGTGAAGTGATGACAATCCGTGATGAAGAAATTGCAGAAGGTCGAATTCAACGTATAATGAATAACCTTTAAGTTCAGCTAAAAGCCTACGATAGTGGGCTTTTTTTATAATTGTTTTGTTTGTGGAATACCTATGCTTTTTCCTTATCATTTCGACTCTCCACTCACGCCAAGTGCGGTCAAAATTAAGCGTGAAAATTTGAAGGAATTGGAACGTCAGCACTTTGATGATTATTCCGTTTTTGAGCTGATTGCTAACCGTACACAGTTTTGTGATGATTTGTTAAAACAACTTTGGCAGCAATTTGAATTAGATAAAGCTAATCTCACTTTAATTGCAGTGGGTGGTTATGGCAGACAAGAAATCTTTCCTTTATCTGACCTCGATGTTCTTATTCTTTCAAAAGAAGAAAGAGAGTCTGAAGCGGAAGAAAAAATTGCTCAATTTGTGCAGTTCTTGTGGGATTGTGGATTTGACGTAGGGCATAGTGTTCGTTCTTTAGAAGAATGTGAAAAGGAAGGTAAACAGGACATTACTATTGCCACCAATTTGCTTGAGTCCCGTTATTTATCGGGTGACTTATCCCTTTTTAATGCTTTAGGGGAAATATTGAAAAAGCCAGATTTTTGGGCGATAAAACCATTCTTTGACGCTAAAGTACAAGAGCAAATTGAACGTTATCAGCGCTATCACAACACCAGTTACAATTTAGAGCCCGATTTAAAATACAGCCCAGGTGGTTTGCGGGATCTTCATCTTTTATATTGGATCGCATTACGACACACTGGGGAAATGACCCTTGATGGTATTTTGAAAAGTGGCTTTATTTATCCATCAGAACACCAACAATTATTAGAAAGCCAAGAATTTTTATTTAAAGTGCGGTTTGCTTTACACTTGATTTTAAAACGTTATGACAACCGTTTGTTGTTTGATCGTCAAATCAAAGTGAGCGAGATGCTTGGTTTTGAAGGTGAAGGAAACCGTGGTGTCGAAAAAATGATGAAACGTTTTTTCCAAGCTTTACGCACGATTTCTCGTTTAACCGATATCCTGATTAAGCATTATAAAGAACATTTTTTATCAACGGATGGCGAGGTTTCTATTCATCCTTTGGATGATAATTTTGAGCTAGTAAATCAAAGTTTGTGTTTACGTAAAAATGATCTGTTTTTACGTTATCCAGATCGTATTTTGGATCTTTTTTTCTATCTAACACAGCATGCTCAAGCCGAAATTCATTCTTCAACATTACGCCAATTACAGATTGCGGTGGAAAGTTTGACGCAGAAATTATGTGATATTCCTGAAGCAAGAGAGAAATTTATTCGGTTATTTAATCAACCGAAAGCCATTCAGCTAGCATTCCTTCCAATGCACCAATATGGTGTGCTAACGGCTTATTTGCCACAATGGCAGGGGATTGAAGGCTTGATGCAATTTGATCTCTTCCATATTTACACCGTGGATGAGCATACCTTACGAGTGATGTTGAAATTGGAAAGTTTCTTAGCTGAAGACGAAGCAGAATTCCATCCCATTTGCCATAAAATATTTAGTCAAATTTCTGACCGCACTTTGCTTTATGTTGCCGCACTTTTCCATGATATAGCGAAAGGCCGAGGAGGGGATCATGCAGAGTTAGGGGCTGAAGATATAGCTGAATTTGCTCGTTTGCATGGCTTTGATCGTCGAGAAATTGAAACGATGGCTTGGTTAGTGAGAGAGCATTTGCTCATGTCAATCACTGCACAGCGTCGAGATATTCATGATCCAGAAGTTGTGATGAGCTTTGCGGAAAGTGTACAAAATCATGTGCGTTTAGATTATCTCACTTGTTTGACGGTTGCCGATATTTGTGCAACAAACGGTACCTTGTGGAACAGCTGGAAACGTTCTCTTTTTGCCTCTTTATACGATTATACGTCGCAACAATTCCGACAAGGGATGAATTTATTATTAGATAATAAAGAAAAGATCCTTGAAAACCGCCAATTGGCGCTGGCAATTTTATCCGAAGATCAACCAGAATTATCGAAAGAAAAAATATTAGCACTCTGGCAACGTTGTCCAGATGATTATTTTTTACGAAATAGCCCAAAACAAATTGCGTGGCATACAGAGTTATTAGCTGAATTTGATGGTAAAGTACTGGTTAAAATAAGTAACCGTTTTTCTTCCGGTGGAACAGAAATTTTTGTCTATTGCCCTGACCAAGCCAACTTATTTAATAAAGTGGTTTCAACCATTGGTGCAAAAAAATTCAGTATTCATGATGCGCAAATTTTAACATCCGATGATGGCTACGTATTCGACAGCTTTATCATCACAGAATTAAATGGTGAATTGGTTCGTTCAGAACGTCGCCGAGAATTAGAGACGGTATTAACCTCTGTTTTATTAGGCGAAAAATTGCCATCCATGTCTTTTGCAAATAATCGACAGTTGCAACATTTCACCGTAAAAACAGATGTACGTTTTTTGAAAGAAACTAAAAAAGAACATACCGAATTAGAAGTGGTGGCTTTAGATAAACCCGGTTTATTGGCTCAAATCAGTCAAATTTTTACCGAATTAAAACTCAATATTTGTAATGCAAAAATCACAACAGTAGGAGAAAAAGCCGAAGACTTCTTCATTCTGACAAATGAAAAAGGAATTGCATTAACCGAAGAGGAAAGGGGATTATTAGAAAACGTGCTCTATGGGCGTTTATAGTATGAAATAAAAAAGTGCGGTTAAATGTAACCGCACTTTTATATTTTAAGCAACTGCTGCAAATGCAATATCAGCGGCAGCAAGCGTTTTTTCAATGTCTTCATTTGTATGAGCTAAAGACATAAAGC
>CAKAQT010000062.1:0-6800 GCA_916720325.1 Parahaemophilus parainfluenzae | reverse complement strand
ATCAGGGGTATCAAGGGCGTATTGGGGTATATCAATTTTTACAATGCGAAAACAATCGCTACCAAACTGATTTCGATTCACTTTATCAAAGTGCGTTAGAAAAAGTGAAAGATCACATCACCGATCTAACCGAAATTCAACGCGTATTAGGTAAAAAATAGGTATCACTATGGCAAAGCAAACACTCTTTTATTTTCAAGCCTATGATCAGCGACAACAATGGCAAAAAGGCAGTCTGGTTGCCCAATCTAAACAAGCCGCACAATTTCTGTTAATTGCAAAAGGTTTTAGCCACATTCGCTTGCAACAAGATTGGCAGCTTAATCAGAAACCAAAAAATGCAGAAATTAGTGCTTTATTGAATCAACTGGCTACATTACTCAGTTCAGCCATTCCATTAAAGAATGCATTACATATTTTGCAAGATAACTGCACGCAATTGGGATTGCATGAGTGGCTTGGCGCCTTAATTGAGTTAATTGAAAGTGGTCTTCCGTTTTCACAAAGTTTGGAAATGCAAGGAAAGTATTTAAATTTTCAAGAAATTCAACTTATTCAAGTGGGAGAAATGACCGGAAAACTGGCGGAGGTATGCACTAAAATTGCAGAACGTCGAACACAATCATTAACGCTTCAACGCAAATTGCAAAAAATTATGCTTTATCCTGCCATGGTATTAGGTATTTCGCTTTCACTTACGTTGATTTTATTACTCTTCGTTGTACCACAGTTTGCTGAAATGTATGGCGAAAACTCAGCTGAGTTACCTACATTAACTGCCGTATTATTAGCTATGTCTCAATTCCTACAACATCATTTTATTTCATTGATGATTATCTGTATTTTCGCTCTTTTTATGCTGAAGATGGCATTAAAACATTCTCTTTGGCTGAATCAAAAAAAGAATGTGCTGATTAGTCGCATGCCAATTTGGGGCAATATCATTTGCCTTTCTCGCTTAATCAGTTTTAGCCATAACCTGCAATTAATGCTTCAATCCGGAGTGGCATTAACGCCAGCCTTAAATAGCTTCCTACCCAAACAACAAACTTGGCAAACACAACGTACCTTAAAAGGCGATATTCTGCTACAACAAGAAGTGCGGTCAATTTTACAGTGGGTTTCTCAAGGTTATCCATTTTCAGAAAGTGTCAGTAGTCATCTTTTCCCAATGGAAGCACAACAAATGCTACAGATTGGAGAGAAAAGTGGAAAACTTGCGTTGATGTTGCGTCATATTGCTAATAACTATCAAGAAAAACTCAATCATCAAATTGATTTACTTTCCCAACTTTTAGAGCCTTTAATGATGCTCATCATTGGTAGTTTAATTGGTATTATCATGATGGGTATGTATCTGCCGATTTTTAATATGGGATCGGTAATCCAATGATGATATTAGCCTTTTTCTTATTGGGTGGTTTAGCGGGCATCTTTGCTTGGCTTTATATTGATCATTTTATCCCTAATCTCCAACAAGAAATTTATCAGAACTATATCGAACTTTATCCTGAAAACAGACCCATTTTCCATAGCGAAAAAGCAACAATTCAATCTCAAAAGTGCGGCCATATTTTCCTTTATTTTTTAGGGTTTGGACTCTGTTTTGCTGCACTCAATTATTTTCTTCAGGATGAATTATTTACTTTATGGCTCGCGATTACGCTTAGTCTCATCTTTGTTATCAGTTGGCTAGACTGGCATTATCAACTGATTTCACCAACACCTTGCCTATTTTTATTTTTCCTGGGGCTATTCGGCGCACATCAAGAATTTTCAATTCTGACGCTTTCTCAAAGTTTAGAAAGTGCGGTTAGTTTTTTCGGTGTTTTTTATATCATCTATCATTTGTCTAAATGGTTTTATAAGAAGGAAGCGTTAGGCCGTGGCGATTATTGGCTCGCTTTAGGAATCGGCGCTTATCTCACCATCGAGCTCTTACCACTTTTTTTATTCATTGCCTGTCTATTAGGCATCATAGGTTATTGGATTTCTCGTCAACCTGTTTTACCTTTCGCGCCCTTTCTTTGCTTATCGTTAATCATCACCAGTGCAATCAACCTATAAATGTAATATATTGGCAACATTGAAAAATATTATGTTTAAGGAGTGGATGTAAAACATCCTCCTCTTAAATCAAGTAGCAAGGAATATCATGACTTATATTGTAGGACTCACTGGCGGTATTGGTAGTGGAAAAAGCACGATTGCAAATCTCTTTGTTGAACTTGGTGTACCCATTGTTGATGCAGATATAGTGGCAAGAGAAGTGGTTGAAAAAGGCTCACCGCTGTTTACTCAAATTGCTGAGCACTTTGGAAAATCAATTCTGACTGAAGAGGGCGAATTAAATCGAGCTGAGCTACGAAAAAAAGTATTTGCAGACGAAAATGAAAAAAACTGGCTCAATCATTTATTACATCCTGCTATTCGCGAAAGAATGTTAGCGCAGTTAAATGCTCAGACCGCTCCTTATACCTTGTTTGTCGTTCCACTGCTTATTGAAAACAAGCTCACCACACTTTGCGATCGCGTGCTTGTTATCGATGTTAAACCTGAGACTCAGCTAGCTCGTGTATCATCGAGAGATCATAATAATATTCAGCAAATTCAAGCTATTATGAATGCACAAGTCAGCCGAGAAGAAAGATTAAAATGGGCGGATGATATCATTTCAAATGATGCAAAATTGCCAGAAAACTTACCGCACTTAAAACAAAAAGTGCTAGAATTGCACCAATTTTATTTAAGTGAATCGAGAAAGAAAAATGTCTGATGAAATTTTTGAAGTCCCTTGCCCGACATGCCAAAAGCCCGTGCCTTGGACACAGGAAAGTCAATTTCGCCCTTTTTGCAGCAAACGTTGCCAACTCATTGATTTAGGCGAATGGGCTGCAGAAGAAAAAGCCATTCCAAGTGATACTGCTGATTTTGCCATGGATCCCAATCTCAGTGATGAATGGAGTATCAAATGAGTCTTCAGCATCATGATAATGGTGAACTGGGAGAGTTTTTCTTACTCGATGAGCAAGGCAAGAAAATCGCGAAACTCACCTATTTTTATGAAACACCCGATACCATTAATGCTAATCACACGTTTGTTGATGATTCTCTTCGTGGACAAGGTGTGGCAGACAAACTCTATCAAGCCTTAATTCATTTTATCCAGGCTAAAAAGCTCACATTGCACCCAACTTGTAGCTATATTGCAAGAAAATGGGAACGAACCCAATCTGCTCAATCCAAAGCTTAAGCCTATTAATAAGCGTGTCATTTTTAAGGATATTTTTCCGACTTCGTGCTATCCTTAGCCCCATTTATTTCTGAGAACCTGTTATTTATTATGCAAGAAAATTATTTAAGTCAGCAGCGATTTGCTGATCTTCCATTACATCCTATCGTACAAAAAGCCCTACAAGACAAGGGATTTGAATATTGCACCCCTATTCAAGCGTTATCATTACCTATTACCTTACAAGGAAAAGATGTTGCAGGCCAAGCACAAACCGGCACAGGTAAAACAATGGCATTTTTAACGGCAACCTTTCATCATTTATTAACGCATCAACCTGATTTTGCTACCGATCAACCTCGCGCATTAATTCTTGCACCAACCCGTGAACTAGCAGTACAAATTAATCATGATGCAGAATTATTAGCAAAAACAAGTGGATTACGAACCGCACTGGCTTATGGTGGGGATGGCTATGATAAACAGCTCAAAGCGATTGAAGCCGGTGTGGATATTTTAATTGGTACCACTGGTCGTGTAATTGACTACGTGAAACAAGGGATTATCCGTTTAGATGATATCCAAGTCGTAGTATTGGACGAAGCGGATCGTATGTTTGATTTAGGTTTCATTCGTGATATTCGTTATTTATTACGTAAATGTCCTTCTCCGCAAGAACGCCTCACCATGCTCTTTTCTGCAACGCTCTCTTACAAAGTACGAGAACTTGCCTTTGAAGATATGAATTCCCCAGAATACATTGAAATTGAACCAGAACAAAAAACGGGGCATCGAATTAAAGAGGAACTGTTCTATCCGTCAAATGAAGACAAAATCCCTCTCTTGCTCACGTTAATGGAAGAAGAATGGCCGGAGCGTTGTATTGTTTTTGCGAATACTAAACATAAATGTGAAGAAATTTGGGGCTATTTAGCCGCAGATGGCCATCGTGTGGGATTACTCACGGGTGATGTGGCACAGAAAAAACGTCTTTCATTGCTCAAACAATTTACCGATGGTGAGCTCGATATTCTCGTGGCAACTGACGTTGCTGCACGTGGGTTACATATTTCAGACGTGACTCACGTCTTTAACTTTGATCTACCCGATGACAGAGAAGATTACGTTCACCGTATTGGCCGTACTGGTCGAGCAGGTGAAAGTGGTGTATCTATCAGCTTTGCTTGTGAAGAATATGCAATGAATTTACCCGCTATTGAAGAATATATTGGCCATTCTATTCCGGTCAGCCAATATGACCCGGATTCATTAATTAGTGATATTCCAAAACCTTATCGTTTAAAACGCAATCCTACGTCTCAAACCAGAAATACTGCGACAAGAAAAACAAACTATCGTCGTAAAAACTAAAAGAACAGCTGATGAACTTCTTCATCAGCTTTTTTTATGATTAATGCAATCCGACTCTTCGACGCGCAGTGCGCATGAGCAAGAAAACCCACGGCCATAATACACCAGATGCGATAGCACCAAAGATTTCCTGCCAGTTAAAAAATGCGTCATGCAAAGAGAATTCAACTAGGAAAATGGCGACTCGAATCGCAAACACAAAGAGAAGCACTAATAAACTTTGAAACCAAAGGGAAAGGTTACGCAACATTAAGTAATATTTTGAAACAAAATAGAAGGCAACAGAAAGCACCAGTGCATGCACGCCTAAAATAGAGCCTAGCACGATATCCCATAAAACCCCGAGTAAAAATGCCCAACCAATGCTTACTCTATCAGGTAAAGCAAGGGTCCAGTAAAGCAAGACTAAAATCAACCAAGAAGGTTTAAAGGCTTGAAAGCCTGCTGGCCATGGCGCTAACTCCATCACTAATGCTACAACAAAGAAGCATAAAATGGTCGCCCATTGAAAAATAAAACGCCCTTGCATTAGTCTTCATCCCTATGTTCTTGTTGATCTGGAGAAACCGGTTCCTCTTGTTGAGGCATTGTAGTTGGAATTTCAGGATCCACGATTTCTTTTCCTGTATGCGGTTGAGTGCTATCTGCTTGGTCATCCGTAATTTTGGTTTTACTCACAGAATGTGTCGCTTCATGGGCTTGGCTTTCTAAACGTTGCTGTACCAAACGACGCACTTCTTCTGGTGACATGGATTTCACCTTCGACATATCAAGATTGCTTGGCCAGAGTAAAAGTAAATAACGTAAACGATCTAATTCAGCTAAAGGTTTGGCTTTCACCGTTGCAAAATAATTAGAACCATCACGAGACACACTTTGCACAATTGCCACTGGGTAGCCTTCTACAAAGCGACCGCCTAAACCTGAAGTGACCAATAAATCGCCTTTTTCAATATCCACAGAACGAGGAACGTTGTCCAAGGTAAGTTCATCGGAGTGCCCTGTACCACTTGCAATGACACGCACATCATTACGTAAAACTTGCACTGGAATAGAATGGGTCACATCCGTTAAAAGCAACACTCGGCTGGTGTTCTCGCCGACAGATATAATCTGCCCAATCATCCCTTTTTCATCAATCACAGGCTGACCAACATAAGCGCCATCACGTTCCCCTTGATTGATAACCACTTGCTGACGATAAACATCAGTTTCAGCAGTAAGCACTTCTGCAATCTTTTTGTATTCATCGGTACGTAAAGGCGAATTAAGCAGTAAACGAAGACGTTGGTTTTCTACTTTGAGTTGATCCAATAATAAAAGATCAGCATTTTTCTCACGCAATTGCTCACGCAATACTTTATTTTCAATGAGTAACTTATTGGTATCCACCAAGTTGCTTGATACCCCATCTAGAACTGTTCTTGGCCCATTCGCAAGGTAATACAATCCTCCAACGGCAGTTTCCATCACACTACGCGCCTTCGTCATTGATGAAGTTTGTCCATCAACTAAAATGAGCGTCATCGAAGCAATCACCGCTAATGCGAGTCGGATACCTAATGGTGGTGCTTTACCAAAAATGGGTTTCATTCACTGTCCTAGGGTTGAAAGGAAAAGTGCGGTCAAAAAATCAGACGAATTAAAAACGCCGATTTTTCTGACCGCACTTTTAGAGATTAAATTTCGTCGCTAAAAATATCGCCGCCGTGCATATCAATCATTTCGATTGCTTCACCGCCACCACGAGCTACGCAAGTTAATGGTTCTTCAGCGATGATTGCTGGTACACCACATTCTTTTGATAACAATACATCAATGTTGCGTAATAAGGCACCACCACCCGTTAACACCATACCGCGTTCAAAAATATCCGCTGCGTGTTCTGGTTGGCATTCTTCAAGCGCTGTACGCACCGCTGCAACAATACCATTTAATGGTTGTTGAAGAGCTTCTTGTACATCACGAGAGGTTAATTTGAATGAGCGAGGCGCACCTTCAGCAAGGTTATGACCGTGCACTTCCATTTCTAAAATTTCATCACCTTCTTGAATGTAAGCTGAACCAATTTCGTGCTTAATACGCTCTGCAGTTGGTTCACCAATCACAGAACCAAAAGTACGACGAACATAAGAAATGATTGCTTCATCAAAACGGTCACCACCAATACGTACAGAAGATGAATACACGATACCGT
>CAKAQT010000061.1:0-6852 GCA_916720325.1 Parahaemophilus parainfluenzae | reverse complement strand
GCATCTTTTAACTCTTCCGCCATACCATCTTGCAACAACCCAAAGGTACCGCAAGTTTCTAAGCCAATATCTTTTACCGCACGAATAATCGCCGTCACTTTTTCCATATCTTTAGGCTTAGGACCACGCCATGCTGCGCCCATACAAAAACGTCCTGCACCACGTGCTTTCGCAATTTTGGCTTTTTCGACAATTTCATCAATATCCAAGATCTGCTGATTTTGTACGCCTGTTTGATAACGTGCTGATTGTGGACAATAACCACAATCCTCTGGACAGCCACCCGTTTTAATCGACATCAACGTCGATAACTGTATCGCGCCAGGGTTGAAATGCTCTCGATGCACTTGAGCTGCACGATAGACTAATTCTAAAAAAGGGGTTTCAAATAGCGCTTCGACTTTACAAACAGACCAATACTCTACTGAAGGATGCGGTGTAATGGATGAAAGCTGTACTACATTTGTTGTGGTCATTATATTTTCCTCGTTTAAGCTATGTAGCTTTTATTAAGTTGAGCATATTACTCTGCAATATGATAAAAAGAGATCAGATCACTTTTCCTTGATGAATTTCAATCACTCGATCAATATGCCGTTCAATTTCTTTGGGTTGATGTGTCACCAGTAACATGGTGAGCTTTTTTTCTTCACATAATTGATCCATTAAATCCTGCATTTCAATGCGTAATTTAGGATCGAGTGCAGAAAAAGGCTCATCCAATAATAAAATGGGTTTATCTCGTAGCAAACAGCGCGCTAACGCTACTCGCTGTTTTTGTCCACCTGAAAGTGCGGTCGGTTTTCTCGTTAAAAAATCCTGTAAATTGACCGCACTTGCAGCTTGTTCTACAAGTGCTTTTTCTTCTGCATTTAAGGCTAAATTCGGTTTTAAACCTAAAGCAATATTCTCTTCTACGGAAAGATGAGTAAAGAGATTGTTTTCCTGAAATAGCATGGAAACGGGGCGTTCAAAAGGTGCCGTTTTAGTATGATTTTCACCATTTAGCCAAATCTCGCCACTATCAGCATATTCAAAGCCGGCAATTAAATTCAGCAAGGTACTTTTTCCTGCGCCACTTTCACCAATGATGGCGATTTTTTCCTGGGCTTGAATCTGTAAATCAAATACCATCGGCATGGATTGATAATTGAAGACCACATTATTTAATTTAATCATTTTGTTCCTTCTGTCCTTCAATAAACATAAATAAACCTAAACATAAGCCCAATAAAATCAATGCCGTCACTGCCGCTTCTTGGCTTCGATATTGCCCGATTTGTTGATAAAGCAAATGAGGCAACGAAGTAAAATCAGGGCTACCAAATAAAGCTATTGCCGTAAAATCGCCGAGTGATAAAGTCGTCGCAAGCGCCAAGGCATATTTCAGCGGTGCTTGTAACAGCGGATATTCAATTAAACGAAAACGCTGCCAGCCTGTAATATTCAGCGATAAACAGAGTTTTTCATAATATTGCATCGATTGATTCATTGGTGTATTGAGAATTTTGATAACAAATGGCAAGGCAGCCAAGGCGTTACAAACAGATACCACCACAAACAAATGCCCTGCTGAAAAATCAATATCTTGTAACCAAAGGAATAAGCCGACTGCTAAGACAATCGTCGGAATGGCTAAAATCATCATGCCCCCCGTTAAAATTAAGTGGGCTAATTTAGGGTGATATAACCATTGTAGCTGACGGGAGAGTAACAATAAGAAGAATCCAAATAATACTGATAAAATCCCGGCTGTCGGTGCCATAGTTAATGAATAAGCAAGCGCCTTCCATAATTGTGGATTTTGCCAATAGCCAAATAATTGGGTCGCAGACAAACCTTGAAAAACAATATTGAATAAGGGACTTAAAATAAATAAGCACACCGAGAATAAGACAAAAACATGTCCAAATTTGACCGCACTTGAAGACGGCAAAACCCATCGATAACGTTGCGAAATCTGGGTTTCTGGTGCTTTTGCCCAATATTGTGAAAGCGAAAATAACGCAAAACAAAACGCAAATTGCACTAACGCAAAAAGTGCGGCTTTGGGTAAATCAAATTCAAAGAAAATGGCTTGGTAAATCGCAACTTCTAATGTGCTGTTTTGTGGCCCACCACCTAGTGCCAAGACAATCGTAAAGCTGGTGAAACACAGCATAAAAATCAATACAAAGGCTGACACGATTTGGCTTTTCAAATAAGGCCATTCAATTAAACGAAAAAATGTGAAACCTTTGATATTCAATTGTGCCGCGAGTTGATGCTGTTCGGTCGGTACACTTTGCAAAGCCTGCAAACTCATTCGTGCCGCTAAAGGAATATTAAAAAATAAATGGGCAATGAGAATGCCGCTTAAACCATAAATGGAGGGTTTCCACGAAATACCTAAGGTTTGCAGCAGTTGTACTAGCCAACCGGCTGTGCCATAAATACCAATTAGACCGAAAATAGCCAGTAATGCCGGCAAAACAAACGTGAGAGAAAAAATGCGTAAAATGAGCGATTTGCCTTTGAAATCTAAATAGAAAAAAGCGCGGGCAAATAAAGCTCCAATTACGCTAGAAAGCAAGGCTGACAAGAATGCCTGCCCAATACTAAAAGCGATAACTTGATGCAGATAATCGTCTTTTAAAAAATCAGATAAGGCATAATCACTTCCTACTGAAAAAACCGCAGAAAGGGAAAATCCATAAAGTAAAACGATGAAAAAAATAACCGCACTTCCGCCCAAATAATGGCGAGGACGAAAATGCGGATGTTGCAATAAGCTCATTAATACTATTTAGATAAGGCTTTTTGCCATTGATTGATCCAGCCTTTAAGCTGCTCACTTGTTACCGTTGTGGTATCTAAAATACGCATTGATTTTGCGCGAGAATTAAGCGCATCAATATGACTTTCGATATTGGTCTCTACCACGGGTAACATCACATTATTTTTAGCAATATCCGCTTGAGCTTGCGGTGAAAGTAAGAATCCTAAAAATTCATCAGCACAGGCATTATTGCGGTTAGCGACTTTTGCCGCGACTTCAACTTGTAATACGCTCCCCTCTGCAAATTCCGTTGCCACATAATTGTCTTTTTGTTCAGAAAGAATATGGTAAATCGGTGAAGTATTGACGCTTAAAACCAGATCACCTTCGCCTTTTAAGAAGGCGCCATAAGACTCAGTCCAACCTTTTGTAACCGTGACCGTATGTTTAGAAAGGGTTTTCCAAGCATTTGCGACATCTGCTGCTGGATAAACGGCATTCATCCAAAGTAATAGACCACGTCCAATACTGCTTGTGCGTGGATCTTGATATAACACTTTAAGATCTTGACGCTCAACTAATTCTTTTAAGCTCTTTGGTGGGTTTGCCAATTTATTCTTGTCATAAATAAACGCATATTGTGCATAATCAAATGGCAAGAACGTGTGATTTTCCCATTTAATAGGTAAACGTAACTGGCTTAAATCCACTTTATTTGGCTCAAAAATATTGAGTTTTTGTGCATCTTCAATTTGATAGCTATCTAAACCGAGCACCACATCCGCCTTAATTTTTTTACCTTCTAGACGAACACGGTTAAACAAGGTGCCATTATTGTCAAAAGCCACATAATTCAGCTTACATTGCGGGAATTGTTGTTCAAAAGCCGCTTTAACTTTTGGTCCGGCACTCCAATCAGCACTAAATGAATCATAAGTATAAACATCTAATGTTTGAGGAGCAGCTTGTGCGAAAGCGGAAGCAGTAAAAAGTGCGGTTAAAATGGGAAGCGTTTTGTTCATTATGCGTTCTCCTTATTTTTGCATAACGAAACAGCATAATGAGATGATTAGTTTCCTACGCCAGCATTATCTGTTTCAGGTTCACGGGTATTTCTCAGCCATTAATATAGGCACCCCGACTAATGCGATGTAGTCTATCTTAAGGAAATTTAATCAACAAGTTATTTCATTTAAAAATGTTAATTCGATCACACTTTTATATCTGATTCATCATTTTTTGAGCAAAAGAAAACCTGCTAAAAAGCAGGTTTATCTTGATAATCTGTCATCAATTAAGCTTGATGTTTAGCAGCGACTTCGCTTAATAAAGTTTGAAGTTCGCCAGCTTGATACATTTCTAAAATAATATCACAACCACCAATTAACTCACCTTCTACCCATAATTGTGGGAAAGT
This sequence comes from Parahaemophilus parainfluenzae, assembly GCA_916720325.1. Classification (GTDB taxonomy): domain Bacteria; phylum Pseudomonadota; class Gammaproteobacteria; order Enterobacterales; family Pasteurellaceae; genus Haemophilus_D; species Haemophilus_D parainfluenzae_W. The sequence goes on along the minus strand of CAKAQT010000061.1, from coordinate 2,677 downwards.
TGGCCAGTTTGCATAAGCCGGTAATTCAGCACGAATATCTGGGTGTTGAAGAATATCAACATAGCCGAAAGGCACTTTGCAATTCATTAATGCTTCAGATGCACGCGCAGAGAAACCACAAGAAGGTAATTTTGGTGAACCTTTCATGTAAATTAAAATTGGGTTTTCAGCGATTTGTTTTTTGATTTTGTCTAACGTTTCCATAATGTTCCTTGTTCAAATAAGTCTGAATAGGGCGCTATTCTAGCATAAGATAGAACCTGAGTGAAAGACTTGGTCTTACCAACTTCCCCCCGCTCCACCGCCGCCGAAGCCACCGCCACCAAAACCACCACCGGAAGAACCACCTCCGCCGAAGCCACCACCAAATCCACCTCCGAAACCGGAACTGCTGCCACGACGACGAGAAATCGTACTTTGACGAATGATTTTATTCAGTTGATCACGTTGATTCGGGCTAATATAGACTTCATCTTTGTGATATTGGAATTCACCAAATAGAACAATGGCAATAAATGCCAATACCATTAAGAATGGAATATACTTATCGAACGCATCTTCTTCAACTTGTGCCGCATCAAACTCGCCCTTACTCGCAGCAATAATTTGGTTTAAGCCATCATTAATGCCTTGTGCATATTGGCCTTGTTTAAATTGTGGCAAAATTGCCGAACGGATGACTTGCGATAAAAAAGCATCCGGCAATACACCTTCTAAACCTTGACCTGTTGCGATAAAGACTTTGCGATCATTTTTCGCAATCAGCATCAACACGCCATTGTTCAGATTTTTACGTCCAATGCCCCATTTATCACCTAAAGCAAAGGTATAATCAGCAATTTCATATTCACCGGTTGTAGGAACCAAAACGACGGCGATTTGTGAACTCGTTTCTTTGCTATAAGCAATCAGTTTATTTTCTAAAATTTGCTTATGCTCTGCAGAAAGTGTGTTGGTGTAATCGTTAATGTAATGAAAAGGATTTGGCGCAGGTGGAAATTCTGCTGCAGCAACCATTTGAGCAAAAAAAACAAGGCTAAAAATAACCGCACTTTTCATAAAAGATAAAAGCTTAGCCATTAATAATTACCTCATTAGATAATTCATTCACGTCATCAGGCTGAATAGGGAAATGGCGAGATAAAATATCACTGATACGATCAATCGCATCCACAATGCCTTGTGTATAAGCTTTTTGTTTAAACTGCTCAATCATTAAATCGCATTGTAACTGCCAATAAGCCACATCAACAAATTGATGAATGCCTTTATCACCTACGATTGCACAGAGATGATTTTTATATCCCACATAAATCAACACGGCATTTTGTGCCGCTGTTTTATGCATTTCCAGTTCATCAAACACTTCTAAAGCACGTTCCATTGCTGACAATTGTGCTGAAGCCTTTGGTACTTTGCGTTCAATATAAACACGTAACTCAGCCGAACTTAAGCTTTCGAGGCGACTAATCGCCGCCTCGATTTGCTTTTTATCTACCGGAATTCTGGAAAAGAATGGCATAGATAAACCTTAGTTAAAGTTTACAGTTGGTGCATTTTCAGCACCTGCAGCTGATTTAAAGTAAGGTTTAGCTTTAAAACCAAAAATCATTGCAGCTAATTTAGTTGGGAATTGACGTACTTTTTCATTATAGATACGTGCAGCTTCATTAAATTTATTACGAGCCACATTGATACGGTTTTCTGTACCTTCAAGTTGCGCTTGTAAGTTCATAAAACCTTCGTTCGCTTTTAATTGTGGGTATTGTTCTACAGTAACAAGTAAACGAGATAATGCTGAACCTACTTGATTTTGGTTTTGTTGGAATTCGTTTAATTGTTCTTCCGTTAAATTAGACGGATCAATTTTAGTTTGTGTCGCTTTTGCACGCGCTTCGATTACATTGGTTAATGTTTGTTGTTCAAAATTAGCTTGACCTTTTACAGTATTCACTAAGTTTGGAATTAAATCTGCACGACGTTGATAAGATGATTCAACATTTGCCCAAACAGAATCAATTTCAGTTTCTGCTTTTACTAAGCCATTGTAGCTAGACATTAAGCCAAAACCTGCAGCAACGGCGATAATAATCAAGATAATCCACTTTTTCATTCAAAAATTCCTTCAATTTATAGGTTTAATTTATATAAGAAAAGACCTAAACCGAAGTTTAGGTCTTCTAATGCTAATCCGTTAATGGATAACTAAATAAAATTATTTAGTACCGTTAACTGCGATTTCAACACGACGGTCTGGTGCTAAACAAGCGATAAGCGCTTTACGACCTTTAACCGCATCACAAGTAGAACCTGTAACTGGGTTAGCTTTACCGTGACCAACTGCAGAAATGTTTTGAGCTGGAACACCTTTAGCTACTAAGTAGTTAGCTACAGAGTCTGCACGACGTTGTGATAATTTCACGTTTGGTGCATCTTTACCGATACGGTCTGTATAACCAGCAACTGCTACGTTAGCGTTGTTGATTTGAGCGATTTCACCATAGATACCGTCTAAAGTTGCTTTAGCTTGTGGTTTTAAGTTAGCTTTACCGAAAGCGAAAGTTACATCAGAGCTTAAGTTGAAAGTTTTGCTTACAACTTCAGGTGCAACAACTGGAGCAGCACCTTGACCGAAACGGTAAGATAAACCAGCGTTGATAGAACCGATCCATGGGTT
>CAKAQT010000060.1:0-6874 GCA_916720325.1 Parahaemophilus parainfluenzae | reverse complement strand
TTGCAAATTCAGAATTAGCTCAAGGGAAATTTGATTTTAATGCACGTGATGGTGAGCTTTTAGGGCTGAACCTACTGGATATGGCAGCACAGTATTTACCGATTAATTACAATAGTGATTTAACTGCAAGTAGAAATATGAATACGCCTTATGAGCGTTTTGAATCAAGCCTTTCATTCGAAAATCATTTACTCAAAGTCGATAAAATAAACTTAAAAACAACCGCACTTTTAGCTGATGGTTCTGGAGCCATTGATTTAGATAATGTACAATGTGATGTCAATTTAACCTTAAGATCCACTAACGAAAAATACAAAAAGCTAGCATTGCCTATTCGCTTTTTCGATAGTTGCTACTCACCACAGTATAAGGTGAATATTGACCAAAACTTTCGTCATCAATTGAAAGAATTAATTAAAGAGAAATTAAAATAATGTCATTTTATCTGAAAGCTGAAAGAACCCAATATTGGCGCGTAGTCATCATGGCTTGCGCCGCTTTTATTTTTAACACCACGGAATTTGTGCCAGTTGCGTTACTCACTGACATCGGACAAAGTTTTGATATGCAAAGCTCCGATGTGGGTTTAATGATGACCGTTTATGCTTGGACGGTTATGATTATGTCTTTACCCGCCATGCTCGCGACAGGCGATATGGAACGTAAAGGCTTATTGCTGAAACTTTTCGTTATTTTTATCATCGGCCATATTATCTCGGTCATTGCGTGGAACTATTGGATTCTTCTTATTGCCCGTATGTGTATTGCGGTAGCGCATTCACTCTTCTGGGCGATTACCGCATCATTAGTGATGCGTGTTGCACCGAAGAATAAGAAAACACAAGCAATTGGTATGCTCGCTATCGGTACATCCCTTGCGACTATTTTAGGCTTACCATTAGGCCGTTTAGTCGGTCAATTAGTTGGCTGGCGTATTACTTTTGCAATCATTGCCGCATTAGCTTTGGTTGTGATGGTATTCATTATGCGTTTATTACCAAATCTACCAAGTAAAAATGCAGGCTCGTTATCTAGTCTGCCGATTTTGGCAAAACGTCCATTACTGATTGGACTTTATGCCACAACGGTAATCATTGTTTCAGCACACTTTACCGCTTATACCTACATTGAACCCTTTATGGTTCAAATCGGCGAACTTGATCCAAATCTTGCGACAATAATTTTGTTAGTTTTTGGGGTTTCGGGTATTACCGCAAGTTTGATCTTTAACCGCTTATACCGTTTCGGTCCAACTCAATTTATCAGCGGCGCTATGATTTTACTGGCTATATCTTTAGCCTTTATGCTCGTCTCTGCGAGCTATATAGCCACGATGTTTACCCTTGCCTTTATTTGGGGTATTGGCATCTCTTGTATCGGACTTGCATTACAAATGCGCGTACTACAACTTGCGCCTGATGCAACGGACGTAGCAAGTGCCATTTATTCAGGTATTTTTAATGCGGGTATCGGTGCGGGTGCACTGTTTGGTAACCAAATCGCTCGCCATGTTGGTCTTGAATATATTGGCTTTAGTGGTGCAGCATTAGCGATTATTGCACTCGGCATCTTTGTTTTCTTCAATTTCCGCTATCGCGCTCAAAACGTCTAAAAAAATGACCGCACTTAATCAACAAGTGCGGTCATTTTCTTTTCTCTTTCTAATCGAGATGGAAACAAGCTATTAGCTTACCGTCAGGATATTTTTCCAATTTAGGCTGTTCATTTCGACATTTATCGGTCGCTTTCCAACAACGTGGATTAAATGCACAACCTTTTGGTGGATTAATCGGGCTTGGTAATTCTCCCTTTAATTTAATCCGCTGACGACGTAATTCAGGTGATAATCTTGGCGTAGCCGAAAGTAACGCTTGTGTATAAGGGTGCTGAGGATTATTAAAGATCTGCGCTTTTGTGCCCATTTCAACACAGCGACCTAAATACATCACCATCACCTCATCAGCAATGTGCTCAACCACCGAAAGATCATGGGAAATAAACACATAAGATAAACCAAGCTCAGCTTGCAAATCCATCATCAAGTTCAGCACTTGTGCACGAACGGACACGTCTAACGCAGAAACGGGTTCATCCGCTACAACCACGTCAGGTTCAAGCATTAAACCACGAGCAATCGCGATACGTTGACGTTGTCCACCCGAAAACATATGTGGATAGCGATTATAAAACTCCGCACGCAATCCCACTTTTGCCATCATGGACAATACTTTTTCTTTACGCTCTTTTGCCGATAGATTGGTATTAATGACTAAAGGTTCTTCCAAAATTGTGCCAATTTTCTTACGCGGATTCAGTGAGGCATAAGGGTTTTGAAACACGATTTGGATTTTTTGACGACGCAATGCTTTCGTTTCGTGATCATTCTCTAAGAAATTTTGCCCATTGTAATACAACTCGCCTTCTGTTGGTTCTTCTATCATGGTTAAAAGACGACCAAGTGTCGATTTACCACAACCAGACTCACCTACCACGGCAAGGGTTTTACCACGTTCTAAGGAAAAAGACACACCATCTAACGCTTTCACTTGCTGTGTTTTCTCAAACATCCCTTTTTTAACAGGATAATATTTTTTCAGTCCAATGGCATTGAGCAATGGTGCATTTTCTTGTGCGACATTAGACATTGCTAGGTTCTCCTTGGGCATTTAATGGGGTATGACATTTCACTTGTCGATTTCCTATTTGACGCAATTCAGGTTCCACACTTAGACAAAGATCGGTCGCATACGGACAGCGTGGATTTAACAAACAACCTTGTGGGCGATCGTATTTACCTGGCACCACACCGGGTAAAGATTGCAAACGAGATTTACCTTCTGCGAACTCCGGTAAAGAACGCAATAACGCTTGAGTGTAAGGATGTTTTGGCTCACGGAAAATATCTTCCGCCCGCCCTTCTTCCACTACTTGTCCTGCATACATCACAATAATACGATGCGCCGCTTCTGCGACTAACGCAAGATCGTGCGTGATCAGAATCAACGACATACATTCTTTTTGCTGTAACTCAAGTAACAAATCTACAATTTGTGCTTGAATAGTCACATCCAGTGCTGTGGTTGGTTCATCTGCAATGAGCAATCTCGGTTTACATGCAATCGCCATAGCAATCATAACGCGTTGGCTCATCCCGCCAGAAAGCTGATGCGGATAAACATCAATACGTGATTCAGGATCAGGAATACCCACTAAGCGTAATAGCTCTAAGGTGCGCTCACGGCGTTCTTTTTTGCTGCCGCCTTGATGCGCTTTGATGGCTTCCATAATTTGGAAACCTACTGTATAAGCAGGATTTAAGCTTGTCATTGGGTCTTGGAAGATCATAGCTATATCAGCCCCAACTAATTCCCGCTTTTCTTTTGCCGGTAAGCTTAAGAGATCTTTTGCTTCAAATTCTAGGCCTTTCGCTGAAACACGTCCTGGAAAATCAATCAAACCCATCACTGCAAGGGAACTCACTGATTTCCCCGAGCCCGACTCTCCAACAATGCCTAATACTTCGCCTTGATTAACTTGGTAGCTAATACGATCCACCGCTTTAAAAGGTGCTTTTTCATCACCAAAGTGAACAGAAAGCTCTTTTACATCTAATAATGCCATTCTGCCCCCTATTGTTTTAATTTTGGATCGAGCGCATCACGCAACCCGTCGCCCATTAAGTTAAATGCTAAAACAAGCGATAAAATTACTAAACCTGGAATGGTAACCAACCAGTTTGCAGCCTGCATAAAGCTACGTGATTCAGATAACATAGTACCCAATTCTGGTGTTGGTGGTTTTGCGCCGATACCTAAGAAACCTAAAGTCGCTAATTCTAAAATCGCATTAGAAATCCCCATCGTCATTTGTACGATAAGCGGTGCAAGGCAATTCGGTAAAATCACAATAAACATTAAACGTAATACGCTTGCTCCTGCCACTCGTGAAGAGGTGACATAATCTCTGTTTTTCTCGTTTAATACTGCTGCACGTGTTAAGCGCACATAACTTGGAATCGAAACCACGGCAATCGCCAACGTCGCATTCGTTAAAGAGGGCTCTAAAATTGACACCACCACAATGGTTAAAAGCAAGTTTGGGATAGCCAACATGATGTCAATGAAACGAACAATTAATGTATCTAATGCTCCACCATAATAGCCTGCGAGCAAACCAAGACTCGTCCCTAAAATGCAAGATAAAATGACAATAATGAAACCTGCAAAAACAGAAATGCGCGTACCATAAATAATGCGAGAAAGAATATCTCGACCAATGTCATCCGTACCCAGTAAATAAGCTGAATTGCCGCCTTCATACCACGCAGGCGGTAATAATAGCGCTGAACGATTTTGTTCGATAGGATCAAAAGGTGCAATCCAAGGGGCAAAAATACTGATTAATGCGACGACAAGAATAAAAGTGAGCCCAATCACCGCCCCTTTATTTTGTTTGAAATAAAACCAAAACTCCTGCAACGGTGTGCGAGGCGCAATCGTTTCAATAGATAAAGTTTGTTCCGTCATTAATAAGGCTCCTTATTGATGGCGAATACGTGGGTTTACCACGCCATAAAGTAAATCGATCGTCAAATTCACTACAATAATAATTGTAGCAATAATCAACACGGCGCCTTGTAAGACGGGATAATCACGATTGGAAATCGCATCAATAATCCATTTACCAATACCCGGCCATGAGAAAATTGTTTCGGTTAAAACAGCACCGGATAATAACTGTCCTACAATCAATCCCACCACGGTCACAACAGGGATCAGTGCATTACGTAGCGCATGAACAATCACAATTCGGGTATAACTTAAGCCTTTGGCTTTTGCTGTACGAATATAATCTTCACCTAACACTTCTAACATCGAAGAACGTGTCATTCGGGTAATCACCGCAAGTGGAATGGTACCTAGCACAATAGACGGTAGAATCAATGACTTAATGGCATTCCCAAAGGCACCTGGCACGCCTGAAAGCCAAGTATCGATTAACATAAAACCGGTTGGTGTATCGATCCAGAAACTATCTTCTAAACGTCCCCCTTGTGGTAAATTTAACCAAGGTGAAACATATAAGATCAAAATTAATCCCCACCAGAAAATTGGCATGGAATAACCCGTTAATGACATAGCCGTCACGGTATGAGAAATCCAACTATCTTTCTTGACAGCCGCAATCGTTCCCAGTGTAATACCGGCAATTAACGACCAAAATAGTGCAAAGAAAGCCAATTCAAAGGTAGCAGGGAAAAGTGTGAAAAACTCTCTCAGAACAGGTTGTTGGGTGCGGAATGATTCACCAAAATCGCCTTGTATTACATTACCAATATAATTGAAATATTGCTGATACAACGGTAAATCGAGACCAAGTTGCTTCATCATTTGTTGATGAACTTCTGGCGTTAAACCTCGCTCTCCCATCATAATTTCCACAGGATCGCCTGGAATAAAATGAATGAGCGCAAAAGTCACAAAAGTAATGGCGATAAAGGTAGGAATCACCATTAAAATACGTTTTAAAATAAATTTAAACATCTACTTCCCACATGATAAAAGTGCGGTCGTTTCTTCGAACGTTTTCGCACTGGCATATTGAATATGAACACTAGTATTCATACTCGTTGCAATAAAATCCTCCCGATTCTACCGCACTTTTTCTAATTTTGCCAAATGCGCAATCAGCCACTTAATGCCTTGAGCTTGGAAAGCAATTTGTAAACGAGTGTTATTGTCTGAACCTTCAACGTTTATCACTGTGCCAAAACCAAACTTTTCATGTTTCACTTTTTGCCCCATTTTCCATTCATTTTCTGGCAAACTCGTGCTTAAACTCCCTACTTTCGCTTGGTTTAATGCTCGGGTGACTGTTCCACGCAAACGGATTTCTTGAATACACTCTGGTGGCAATTCTGTGATAAATCGCGAAGGCAAATGACGTTCTTCTTTCGTGTAAACACGACGACTTTCAGCATAACAAATGGTAAGTTTTTGCTTAGCTCGAGTAATGCCCACATAAGCAAGACGGCGTTCTTCTTCCAAACGCCCAGGCTCTTCAAATGAACGGAAACTTGGGAATACGCCCTCTTCTACCCCCACCATAAATACGCGCGGGAATTCCAAGCCTTTTGCAGAGTGTAAAGTCATCATTTCCACACAAGATTGATGCGGCGAAGCCTGCTCTTCTCCCGCCTCTAAAGAAGCATGAGTTAAAAAGGCGGTAAGATCGGTCATATCCTCTGCGTCATCAGGTTTGATAAATTCTCGGGTTGCCGTCACCAATTCTTCTAAGTTTTCAATACGCACTTCACCTTTCTCGCCTTTTTCCTGTTTATACATATCGTATAAGCCAGAATGTTTAATCACGAAATCAGTCTGTGCAAACAGTGGCATTTCGGCTGTATCAACCTGTAAAGAATTAATCAACTCTTGGAAACGAAGCAATGCGGTTGAAGCACGTCCCGTTAGCATATTTTCTTGTGTGGCTACTTGAACAGCTTGCCATAAGGTAATTTGACGTTCACGGGTTAAATTTCGTAACACATCTAAAGTACGATCACCAATACCACGCGTAGGCGTATTAATCACACGTTCAAACGCGGCGTCATCTTGACGATTATTAATTAAACGTAAATATGCCAACGCATCTTTAATTTCTTGGCGTTCGAAGAATCGCATCCCGCCATAAATTCGATAAGGAATTTGGCAACGAATCAAGGCTTCTTCAATGACACGAGATTGGCTATTACTACGATATAAAACAGCACAATCATCTAATTTCCCACCGTCATCTACCCAGTTTTGAATCTGAGATGCCACAAATTTTGCCTCATCTAATTCATTAAATGCTGCATAAATACCTACTGGCT
>CAKAQT010000059.1:0-6900 GCA_916720325.1 Parahaemophilus parainfluenzae | reverse complement strand
ATGTGATGATTGGCTTATCAATCATCTTTGTCTTGTTAGCATTGTCGATGTTCGGTGTATTCACTTTACAGCTTCCAAGCTCCTTACAAACAAAACTGTCTTTACTTAGCCAACAGCAAAAAGCCGGTGCCTTTGGTGGCGTGTTCTTAATGGGGATGATTGCGGGACTTGTTGCTTCACCTTGCACATCCGCACCGCTTTCTGGAGCCTTGCTTTATGTGGCGCAGAGTGGGGATTTATTCACTGGTGCAATCACACTTTATTTGCTCGCGTTGGGCATGGGCGTACCGCTGATTTTAATCACTTTATTTGGGAATAAAATCCTGCCTAAATCAGGCATGTGGATGGAAACCGTCAAAAAGCTCTTTGGCTTTGTGATGCTCGCGTTACCAGTATTCTTAATTTCTCGTATTTTGCCGGATGAATGGACACCAAGATTATGGGCGATGCTCGGTACCGCATTTTTCATCTGGTTTGCTTTCCAAATGCCGAAAAATGGCACAGGTTGGGTATTCCGAATTCTCTTTTTAGTGGCAGCCATGATTAGTGTTAAACCGCTTCAAACTTGGGTTTGGGGTGAAACCCAAGCACCAAGTGCGGTCGAAAATAAAGCCGTTTCTCACGTTGAATTTAAGAAAGTGAAAAGCGAAGCTGAATTGCAACAAGCACTGTCGGAAAATAACAAATCGCTTGTGATGCTCGATCTTTATGCGGATTGGTGTGTGGCTTGTAAAGAGTTTGAAAAAGAAACATTTAGTGATCCAAGTGTACAAAAAGCCTTTGGTGACATGCTGCTCCTTCAGGTTGATATAACAAAAAACTCTGAAGAAAACCGCGCTTTAATGACAAAATACAAAGTGTTAGGTTTACCAACTATTTTGTTCTTTAACCGATATGGAAAAGAAATTGAGGGGAGTCGTGTTAACGGATTCATGCCGCCCGTTGAGTTTTTACAATGGATTGAGAAAATCAGTAAAGCTTAAAATTATTTCCTAATAGTAAAAAGTCCTTTTCGATTTGAGGTATTGTTTGGCTTTGAGTTAATCATTAATATACACCCCGTTCTCAAATCACTTTTTATTTTATTAGGAAAACTTTATGAAAAACTTAGAAAAATATTCTCCGTATGTTTTAGCTTTATTGCGTATCGTCGCTGCGTATATGTTTATCTTACACGGCACAGCGAAATTTTGGGAATTCCCAATTTCAATGACGGCTGGTAACGGTGCGGTGGGCGATCCAATGATGATCGTCGGTGGAGTAATTGAGATTGTCGGTTCAATTCTATTAATTTTAGGTTTATTTGTTCGCCCAGCGGCATTTATTCTTTCAGGTCAAATGGCTTATGCGTATTTCTTTATGCACGCTGCAGGTAAAGGGAATTTATTCTTCCCAATCGCGAACGGTGGTGAACTTGCTTTACTTTACTCTCTCGTGTTCTTCTATTTTGTGTTTGCGGGTGCTGGCGCATTTTCTCTAGACAACCGCAAACGTTAGTTAATTATCTTATTAATTTGTTGCCCGCATTTCGCGGGCTTTTTTATTTTAAAAATCGTTTAAATAAATCACCGCACTTTTAAGTGCGCTTACCAGAAAAATTTTTTCTATATAAACGCAAACGTTTGCGCTATAATTCACCCCGCTTATTTTTAACCATTTAATGAAAGGAAAATGTAATGACAGATCGTCCAATTCGTCAGGCTTTACTGAGTGTTTCTGATAAAACCGGTATCGTAGAATTTGCTCAAGGCTTAGTACAGCGTGGTGTAAAACTACTTTCCACAGGCGGTACCGCAAAATTGTTGGAGCAGCATAGTTTGCCGGTGACTGAAGTGTCTGATTATACGGGATTCCCAGAAATGATGGACGGTCGTGTGAAAACCTTACATCCAAAAGTACATGGCGGTATTCTTGGTCGTCGTGGTACAGATGACGCTATCATGCAGCAACATGGCATTGAAGGCATTGATATGGTCGTCGTGAATTTATATCCATTTGCCGCAACAGTAGCGAAGCCAAATTGTACGTTAGAAGACGCAGTAGAAAATATCGATATTGGTGGACCAACCATGGTGCGTTCTGCCGCGAAAAACCATAAAGATGTGGCGATCGTGGTGAATAATCATGATTTTAACAACATTCTTGCTGAAATGGATAAACACCACAACAGCCTAACACTTGAAACTCGTTTTGATCTTGCGATTAAAGCATTTGAACATACCGCTCAATATGATTCTATGATTGCTAACTACTTTGGACAAATGGTGAAACCATATCATGTGGCAGAGGAAGAAGATGCGAATGCGAAGTGCGGTCAATTCCCACGTACTTTAAACCTTAACTTCGTGCGTAAACAAACCATGCGTTACGGCGAAAACTCTCATCAAAATGCGGCTTTCTATGTTGATTTAAATGTGAAAGAAGCAAGTGTAGCCACCGCTCATCAATTACAAGGCAAAGCCTTGTCTTACAATAATATTGCAGACACCGATGCGGCACTTGAATGCGTGAAAGAATTTGATGAGCCGGCTTGCGTGATCGTTAAACATGCCAATCCATGTGGTGTGGCTTTAGGTAAAGATATTTTAGAAGCCTACAACCGTGCTTACCAAACCGATCCAACTTCTGCATTTGGCGGCATTATTGCTTTCAACCGTGAATTAGACGAAAAAACCGCGACTGAAATCGTGGAGCGCCAATTCGTTGAAGTGATTATTGCACCGAAAGTATCAGCTGAAGCGCAAGAAGTGGTGAAACGTAAGAAAAATGTTCGTTTACTTGAATGTGGTGAATGGACTTCACGTTCTGAACGTTTAGATTTTAAACGTGTAAACGGCGGTTTATTAGTACAAGATGCGGATTTAGGCATGGTTGGTGTGGATGATTTAAAAGTGGTAAGTAAACGTCAGCCAACTGAACAAGAATTAAAAGACTTATTATTCTGCTGGAAAGTGGCAAAATTTGTGAAATCTAATGCCATTGTTTATGCCAAAGATAATCAAACTATCGGCATTGGTGCAGGCCAAATGAGCCGCGTATATTCTGCGAAGATTGCAGGGATTAAGGCACAGGATGAAGGTTTAACCGTAGCCGGTTGTGTGATGGCATCTGATGCATTCTTCCCATTCCGTGACGGTATTGATGCAGCGGCGAAAGTAGGGATTCAATGTGTTATCCATCCAGGTGGTTCAATGCGCGATCAAGAAGTCATCGATGCAGCGGATGAACATAATATGGTGATGGTATTAACTGGAATGCGTCATTTTAGACATTAATTTATCTAACTATCCCCCTCTTTAGCAAAGAGGGGGGGCTTGGAGGGAGATTTAAACGATGCTAAATGTACTATGAGGTTGAAATAACTTCTGCCAAATCTCCCCTTCCCCTCTTTGCTAAAGAGGGGGTTACATTCAAAAAGATACAAGGAGCATTATGAACATCCTCATCATCGGAAATGGCGGTCGTGAACACGCCTTGGCTTGGAAAGCAGCACAATCTCCATTGGCAGATAAAGTTTTTGTCGCACCGGGCAATGCGGGTACAGCATTGGAACACAAAGTAGAAAACGTAAATATTTCTGCGACAGATATCCCTGCCTTAGTGAAATTTGCTCAAGATAAACAAATTGGATTAACCATTGTTGGCCCTGAAGCCCCATTAGTAATTGGGGTAGTTGATGCATTTCGGGCTGCAGGATTAAAAATTTTTGGTCCAACTCAAGCGGCTGCACAATTGGAAGGTTCAAAAGCATTTACCAAAGATTTCCTCGCTCGTCATAAAATCCCAACGGCAGAATATCAAAACTTCACCGAAGTAGAACCTGCATTGGCGTATTTGCGTGAGAAAGGTGCGCCAATTGTTGTAAAAGCAGATGGTCTGGCGGCGGGCAAAGGCGTAATCGTTGCAATGACATTGCAAGAAGCGGAAGACGCTGTGCGTGATATGCTTTCTGGCAATGCCTTTGGCGAAGCGGGTAGCCGAGTGGTGATTGAAGAGTTTTTAGATGGCGAAGAAGCCAGCTTTATCGTCATGGTGGACGGTAAAAACGTCGAGCCTATGGCAACCAGTCAAGATCATAAACGCGTGGGCGAAAATGATACAGGTTTAAATACTGGTGGCATGGGGGCGTATTCGCCTGCACCAGTGGTGACACCTGAAATTCATGATCGCATTATGCGTGAAGTGATTTATCCAACGGTTAATGGTATGGCGGCAGAAGGCAATGTTTACACAGGTTTCTTGTATGCGGGATTAATGATCATGCCAAATGGTCAGCCGAAAGTAATTGAATTTAACTGCCGTTTTGGCGATCCAGAAACACAGCCAATTATGCTACGCCTTGAATCAGATCTCATTGAGCTTTGCCTTAAAGCTTGCGAGGGAAAATTGGATGAAGTGAAATCCCAATGGAATCCAAAAGCGTCCTTAGGTATTGTGTTAGCCGCGGAAGGCTATCCAGGCGATTATCGTAAAGGCGATGTGATTAGCGGTTTACCACAAAGTGCGGTCGAAAATGAGAAAGTTTTCTTAGCGGGCGTCGCAGAAAAAGAAGGCAAATTAGTTACGAATGGCGGTCGCGTACTTTGTGTTACTGCATTAGGCAAAAGCGTATTTGAAGCACAACAAAAAGCCTTAAAACTCGCTGAACAAATTCAATGGACGGGGCGTTTTTATCGTCGAGACATTGGCTATCGTGCAGTTGAACGTGAGCAGCAAAATAACTACATTTAATGTTAAGGGATCGAATGGATTATAAAAATAAGGAATTATGTCGTCTTCGCACAATCAGTTTTTTTCTGACGTTACATAAAGATAAAACGCAATGGGAAGACGCCCTTTATTCGGTAAAACGTGATGTGGATTTGTTATTGCCAGCTGTGCAGAAAGCAGGTTATACCTTGCAATCGATTCGAGTGATTACCAATCCTTTTGGTGAATATTTGGATTTAACCAATTTGCAGACAGCAAAAGCAGATTTGCAGTATTTAACGGAGTTATTGAATAAATTTAATGAAAGTGGAATTCGTATTCGATTTGCAATAGGTGCGGCGAGAAATAAAGAGGAAATTGCGTTATTGCCAGAGTTAATCGCAGCTTATGGCGACTTGTGTAATGCTTGTGTTAATGTGCCATTAGATGAAAATGGCGTGTTAGATAATGAACTTATCGAGCAATCTGTTTATGCCGTGCAAAAAATTGCAAACATCACACCACGTGGCGAAGGTAATTTTAACTTTACTGTGAATTTTAACTGCAAGCCATTTATTCCTTATTTCCCCGCCGGTTATCATCTAAGTCATTTGCCAAACAGTTTTGTCATTGGGTTAGAAACACCAGATTTATTAGTCGAAGTATTAAAATCTGTACCAAAGTCTACTCATAATCAATTTTATGCAGATTGCTATCAAGCTATGTCGCAGGCTCTGCAATATCATGTAGATGAAATACTAGATATGTTAAGTGCGGTCAAATTGTCGGGCGAATTTGAATTTGCAGGCATTGATAGTTCGGCGGCACCATCGAAAAATTGTGCATCCATGACAAAAGTTTATGAATTAATGGGATTGCCATATTTTGGTGCGGCTGGTTCAGTAGAAGTTTCTGCTTTACTAACAAAAGTGTTTAAATCAATCCAACACGTGCCATTGGTTGGGTTTTCTGGATTAATGTTGGCGGTGACAGAAGATTTGGGCTTAGCGGAAGGTACACAAAAACACTATTTTGATATCCGAGCTTTACTGACTTATAGTGCAGTATGTGGTATCGGTTTAGACACAGTCCCAGTGGCGGGAGATGTCAAGGCAGAAAGCATTGCCGCTATTATGCGCGATACAGGAACAATGGCATTTCGCTTAAATAAACCACTAACTGTACGCTTATTCCCAATTCCGAATAAGGTTGCAGGTGAAATATCAGAATTTGAGAGTGATGATTTATGTAACTGCCGCCTTTTGCGTATTCCGGATTAAATAAAAATTTTCCTACTTTGTTGTGATGAATGTTATCCCTACTGACAATAAAAGGAGTATCTTATGAGAAAGTTAATATTGGGTAGTTTTGTAGCAGTATTATTAACAGGTTGTGCTGGGGCTTCAAATGTTTCACAAAGCTCAACGTTAGATGGCGAATGGATTTGTCATACTATCCCGACGAAAGATAAACAAACTTATGATCGTTTAGATCATTTTGTCTTGAAATCTGATGGAACAGGTGCCTTGCGAGGAATTTCCTACATCGAATTGGATAAAGAAAAAGCTATTCGTTATTTAATAAAAGGCAAGGTGAAATGGCAGAGCCAAAATAATGTCTTGAGTTTTGATTTTATCAATCGTTCTATGGTACCGGCTCATAGTAAAAATGTGGCTAAAGTCATCAAGCAAAATAAAGTTCTACAAAAACAAGAAAAAGAAGAGTTGGCTGCATTTTATAGTAAATCTGCCAATCATACAGATATGCCAATTGAGCTGAAAAAAAATGGCAATCAATTTATTCTCGGTAAGGATTATGCGACCTGCCGACGAGTAACAGAGAATGACAAGGACATTCAGTTATTGAATAAGTGGTTTGTAAAGAAATAGGGTCGATTAAGAAAAACGAATACGATTTCAACCGCACTTTATTTTTAGGAGCGGGGACTGATTAATAAAAGGAGAATTATGATGAGAAAATTAGTATTAAGTAGTCTTGTCGCTGTATTGTTATCGGGATGTGCAACGGCGCATCAACAAACTGAACAGGAAAAAGCCTTAGTGGGCGATTGGATTTGCCATGTAAAACCTGCAGCCAAATCTCCTTTACCTGTTGAGCATTTTGATTATGTCACCTATCACGCAGATCAAACTGTACTTCTACGTGGTATTTCACAGATTGATACAAAAGAAGGCTGGATGCGTTATTTAT
>CAKAQT010000058.1:0-6935 GCA_916720325.1 Parahaemophilus parainfluenzae | reverse complement strand
CATACAAAAAAGTAGTTGAACACACCATTCCTTGTGTAGAACGTTTACAAAAAACTTTCGCTAAAAAATCAGCGGAATTTAAAGATGTGGTAAAAATTGGCCGTACTCACTTAATGGATGCAACCCCATTAACATTAGGTCAAGAATTCTCTGCTTATGCAGCACAATTGGATTTCGGTTTACGTGCACTGAGAAATACTCTTCCACACTTAAGCCAATTAGCACTTGGTGGTACTGCAGTAGGTACTGGTTTAAATACACCAAAAGGCTATGATGTAAAAGTAGCAGATTACATTGCAAAATTCACAGGCTTACCATTTGTGACTGCAGAAAACAAATTTGAAGCGTTAGCAGCTCACGATGCAATTGTGGAAACTCACGGTGCAATTAAACAATTAGCGATGAGCTTATTCAAAATTGCAAACGACATTCGTTTATTAGCATCAGGTCCTCGTTCTGGTATCGGTGAAATCTTAATTCCTGAAAATGAACCAGGTTCTTCAATCATGCCAGGTAAAGTGAACCCAACTCAATGTGAAGCGCTAACCATGGTGTGTGCACAAGTATTCGGTAACGATACCACTATCGCATTTGTTGGCTCACAAGGTCACTTCCAATTAAACGTATTTAACCCTGTCATGGTGGCGAATTTCTTACAATCAGCACAATTATTGGGTGATGCTTGCGTATCATTTGATGAACACTGCGCAACCGGTATTCAACCAAACTACCCACGCATTAAACAACAATTGGAAAATTCATTGATGTTAGTAACCGCACTTAATACCCATATCGGTTACGAAAATGCAGCGAAAATTGCGAAAACGGCACACAAAAACGGTACAACCTTACGTGAAGAAGCGATTAACTTAGGCTTAGTTTCAGCCGAAGATTTCGACAAATGGGTTCGTCCAGAAGATATGGTGGGTAGCTTAAAATAAACTCCCCTAATAATTTGATGTCAAAGGCAGGTATTCCTGCCTTTTTATTTGTGTTTTTTTAGAGGGCTTTTTTGTTATAATCACGGCAATATTTTTGATATGAAAAAAACTATGAAACTGAAATTTATTATTGCTGCCATTTCAGCCTTATTTTCCACCGCACTTTTTGCCCAATGGCAACCGGTCGGCAATGCTGAATACACATGGGGGCCATTCCATGTTTATACTGTCGGCTTATATTCTGAAACGGGTTCCTATGAAAAAAATGAACGTCCGTTAATGTTTTCGATTAAATATGAAAAACCAGTTGAAGGGAAAAATTTCGCCATTGCTTTAACTAAAGAAATGGAAGCCCAAAACTTAAGTAAAGATGACACCACGGCATGGCTCAAAAAAATGCAGGAAATCTTCCCTGATTTTTCACCAAACGACATCTTAAATTTTGTTGCCTTAGTGGATAAAGGCTATTTTGTATTAAATGACACGGTGTTAGATCACGAATTCGATCAAAAATTTACACAAGCGTTTATTGATGTATGGCTTTCAGATAAAAGTAGTTTTATCAAATTACAACCGCAATTATTAGGTAAAGAAAAACCGGCTCACGATAGCAAAGAATTTCAACATCAACCGGCTAGCGAGCCTTTTGATGAAGAAAATACGATGCCGGAATTACCACCAAATTACGATTTTAAACAAGACGCAAAAGGGTAAAAACAAGGGCGAACATAATATGGTTCGCCCTTTTCTTTTATTGTTTCACTTGCTGTTCTAAAAACAAGATCATCTGCAATGCAATATCAATGCCACTGGTTTTCTCAATCATTTCTAACCCTGGACTAGCATTCACTTCAAGCACCAATACCCCTTCTTTTGAACGAATCAAATCAACACCGGCTACCGCAAGCCCTAAAGCTTTAGTCGCACGAATGGCGATGGCTTTTTCTTCTTCATTGAGTTTAATTTTTTCTGCTGTACCGCCACGGTGAAAATTCGCACGAAACTCGCCGTCTTGTCCAATACGCTGCATTGTGGCGACGACTTTATCACCGATCACAAAACAGCGAATATCTGTCCCTTTTGCCTCTTCGACAAAATCTTGTAACAAGACGGGGACATTCGCATCTTTTAACGTTTCTAAAATACTGACCGCACTTTGTGGACGTTCAGCCAAGATCACGCCAATACCTTGTGATCCTTTTAAGGTTTTAATAATCATTGGAGCGGTTGTTTGCTTAATCGCTTGTTTCGGCGCAACTTCACAACCCGATAAGACTGAAGTTGGAACCGCAATGCTTTGTTCTAATAACATCTGCAAACTACGCCATTTATCGCGTGCGGCTAAAAATGCCTGTTCTTTATTGAAACAATAGACATCTTTTCCTTGGAAATGACGCAATACTGCACAGCCCATTTGGGTACTTGTCGTCCCAAAACGTGGTAACACTGCATCGTAATCGGGCAATAAATAGGGCTCACTTTCTGCATTTTGTTGATAATACAAAGAAAAGTGCGGTTGATTTTTGTCGAGTTTTAAAATGCAACGATTAGGATCCAAAATATCCATTTGATGCCCGCAACTTTCCGCTGCTTCTTTTAAACGCTGGCAGCTATAAAGGCGAGGCTCGCGGCAAAGCATCAATAATTTCATTCAGTTATACCCTTAGGAAAAGAAGAGTTGATATATTACACCAATCACAATAATCCTGAAAAATGATTTCTGCTTTTGTGGAAATAGAGTAAAATCATTAGGAATTTTGTTTAAATAAAAGGAAAATTTTATGTTCGTAGTTATTTTTGGTCGTCCAGGCTGCCCTTATTGTGTACGTGCAAAAAACCTTGCTGAAAAATTAAAAGGTGAAGTAGCGGATTTCGATTATCGCTATGTAGATATTATCGCGGAAGGTATTTCTAAAGCAGATTTATCAAAATCTGTCGGTAAAGAAGTGGAAACTGTGCCACAAATCTTTATCGATGAAAAACCAATCGGCGGTTGCACTGATTTCGAAGCATTAATGAAAGAACAATTTAACGTTGTTGCTTAATTTTTGCTAAAAACATAAAAGTGCGGTTAATTTCAACCGCACTTTTTTATTTCATCTTAGTTAATTTGCAACAAAATCGACCAATCCCACTCCGTTTCATTCAAACGATATTGTTCTTTTAATGCGGGTCCACAAGAGTTAGAACCTACCCCACTCATTTTATAATCCACACACAAGATCGTACTGCCACTTTTTTCCAAATCATATTGGTGCTTTTTACTGCCCAATTCTTCTTGAGAATAAGGGGAAACATTCATGCTAAAAGGCGAATGACTTTGCACGGTAAAGCAATCAGCCGAATTTGCCACCTTCACTTCACAACAGCCATAATGACTGCCATTTTCTTGTGGTTTTAAATAAGGCACATGATTGCTTTCTGGCGTTGTCTTATAACGACCGAAAGCCGTGGCGTGATGTTTATCCAGATAACTTTCCGTTGGACCATAGCCTACATACTCCACTTGATTAAATCCTTGATTAAGGAAAAAACGCAAACCAAAGCGTGGTAAGAATGGTAAGTGCGGTTGTTTTTCAGCATGAATATTGATGCGAAGTAATCCATTTTGCTCAATTCGATACTCCACATGCAATGTCAGAATTCGCTCTTTTGATACGGAAACCAATCCTAATTTAAAGGTAATTTCAACCGCACTTTCCTGCTTAGTTAAGCGATAATCATAGACTCGACTCGTCGCACGATCGTAACCTGCGGCAAGCCAATGTGCTTTCATTAAACTATCATTATCTAAAGGCGCTCGCCAAATATTGAAATCAGTAGGTTGATTCAACCACAGCTTACCACCTTTACGAATTTGGTGAATAGTGCCTTTATATTGATCAAACTGATATTCAACTTCTGCCACTTTAACTGAAATTAAATTGGCATGTTCTGAAATAGAAATCGGTTGGAAATTTGATTTAAGCTCATCAGCGAATAAATGTGGTTGCTCTGACAAAATGATCTGTTCAAATCCTAAACTGTGCCCTTGAGGAATTAAACTCGTTTCTGTTTTTTGATGATAGGTCAATGTTAAAACTTGTAATGAACCATTACTTGCCGGCAATGTTAAAGGCAAAAGTGCGGTTGATTTTGGTGCAATGTTTAAACCATCTATTTGGCCTTCTTGTATAACAGCAAAATCTTCGGTGATTTGATAATGAATCGAAATAGCCTCTGCCGCATCCGTAAAATCCAAATAATTTTTGAGTTCAATATGGCCATTTTTTAATGTAGCGCGAAGTGGACGATACACATTTTTGTATTCCAACAAATTGCTTTGAATTTGGCGGTCTGCCGTGACTAATCCATCAGCACAAAAATTACCGTCATTCGGTGTGTCATTAAAATCCCCGCCATAGCCCATCTTGCTTGAGTTTGGCAAATAAGGGGAATGATTGCACCACTCCCACACAAAGCCACCACAAGCGCCTGCATGTCGTTCCATCGCTTGGAAATAATCTTCTGTATCCCCGCAAGAATTCCCCATCGCATGCAAATATTCACAGAAAAGATACGGCTTTTGATTTTGAGTATCGGCAAAATAAGCATCCAATTCTTCCGTGTTGGTATACATTTCGCTATGAAAATCTAAATTGGATGTGTCATTTTGATGCGCTGAATGTTGAAAGATCGCATTTTCATAATGCACCAAGCGACTTGGATCGCGCAGTTTCACCCAAGCGGCTGCTTGCTCAAAATTTTCACAGTAGCCACTTTCATTTCCCAATGACCAAATCACGATAGAAGGACGATTTTTATCTCGCTCAACATTGGCATAAGTGCGGTCTAAAATGGCTTGATTAAATTCAGGGCTTCGAGCCATATAGCAATAATTGTCGATTGTTTTTTGACGAATTGCTTCATGATCAATCTCTGTTTTTACCCCTAACAAAATGCTTGTTTCTGGCGACTCCACATAGACTGCATTCGTACCGTGCGATTCAATATCACTTTCTGCAATCACATAAAAACCATATTCATCACATAATTCAGTAAACCAAGGTGCATTAGGATAGTGCGCTGTGCGAATGGCATTAAAATTATGCTGTTTCATTAAGCGTAAATCTTGCAACGCTTGTTCTCGACTAATGACATAACCCGTTTTCGGATCGCTATCGTGACGATTAACGCCTTTAAACTTAATCGCTTGCCCATTAAATAACATTACGCCATTCTTTACTTCGATATGACGCAAGCCGACCTTTTGGCAAATCACTTCTGATCCATATTGCAAAATCAACGTGTATAAGCGAGGGTTCTCTGCATGCCATAATTGTGCATTTTCAATTTCAGCATGAAATGCATGCCCTTTTTGTTCAATTATCAATTTGCCTTGAGGATCAAATAATTGCCAAGAGATAGATTGTTCACTTCCAACAAACTGACAGGCCACATGTAATTGAACCTTAGTAAGTTCTTGATCCAATTGAGTTTGAATGAAAAAATCTTGTAAATAATTTCTTTCTCGTGCTAACAGATAAACATCTCGGAAAATACCAGACATTCGGAATTTGTCTTGGTCTTCCAAATAACTACCATCACACCATTTCAGCACTAAAACATGTAAATGATTTTCCCCTTGTTGTAAAAAATCAGTAATATCAAATTCGCTAGTGCAATGACTAATTTGGCTGTAGCCCACAAATTGTTGATTCACATAGACAAATAAGCAGCTATCTACCCCTTCAAAATTTAAGAGATACCGTTTTTCTGGATTGATTTCAACATTAAAAACGCGGTGATACAAACCGCAAGGATTTTCAATGGGCACATAAGGGGGATCAAAAGGGAAAGGATAATTTACGTTGGTATATTGATGATTATCGTAACCATGATTTTGCCAATTGGAAGGAACAGGGATTTTATCCGTAAAGGAAAAATGAAGGAAATCTTGAGGTAAGTGAATATAGCTTTCAAAATAAGCAAAATCCCATTCCCCATTTAGTAAGGTAAAGTAAGGGGAAAATTCTCGTGTCTTTTTGACCGCACTTTCTATTGAAGAAAAAGGAATAAAATAAGCATGATGTGGTGTGGTATTCACGTGCAAGGTTTGCGGATCTTCAAAATAGCGAGGCAACAACATAAAAACTCCCAATGCAATTTAGACACATAAAAAAGGGCGCCTGAATGACGCCCACTATACCTAAAATCGTCGATTAATCTAGCGATAAGTTCACAAATCGTGATACTTATCACATTAATTTTTATGGCAATTTTGCCAAGAAGGCATAACCGCCTTTTTCACTCTCTATCTCGACAACAGAATCCGCTGTAATGAATGCTGACTCACCTTGTTTCAAGGTAAGTGCGGTTGATTTTTCTTGTATTTTTAGCTCACCTTTCATCACTAATAAAATGCCTGCACTTTGAAGAATCAATTCAGTATGTTGTTGTGGTTCAACACGAATTTGAGCTAAAGCAAAATCGTTTACTGGCGTTTTATAAGTAAATTCTGACTGATTTTGAGGCGCGGCTGAGATAATTTGAGGTGTTACTTCGCGACAATCCACAATTTTTAATAATTCGACAATATCGACATATTTTGGTGTTAATCCACCACGAATCACATTATCAGAACAGGCCATTAACTCCACGTTTTGTCCGCGAAGATAAGCATGAGGAATCCCTGCATCCTGGAAAATACCTTCCCCTTCTTTCAAATGTACGATATTAAAGAGATAAAAACATACCAAGCCGGCATCTAATTTTTCAGGTGAAATCGCCATGGCTTCCATGGTATAAAGCACCCAATAATCAGGATTATCTAGCGTCAACTCACCATTTTTATAAGGCTGTTGGTTGGCTTCAATAATAGGTAATAGCCAATTTGCGAGCGTTGATTGATCCGCCAACATCACATCTGCATAAAATTCAGCAAGGCTTTGCTTACCTAATTTTTCAGCCAAAGGTTGCAAAGAGGGGCGTGCATTTAATGTGGCAAGGATTTGA
>CAKAQT010000057.1:0-7048 GCA_916720325.1 Parahaemophilus parainfluenzae | reverse complement strand
ACCATTTAATCACTAAAGGATAAATGTGATATTCCTGTTCACGAGTTCGAAGCTCAATCTCCTCGACAGTATCGCCAGGGAAAATAGGCACTTTAGCCTGTAATACGATGGCGCCCCCATCGATCTCTTCATTGACAAAATGTACGGTTGTACCGTGTTCGCTGTCGCCATTCTCAAGTGCTCTTTGATAAGTATGCAACCCAGGATATTTTGGCAGAAGGGAAGGATGAATATTTAAAATTTTCCCTGCAAAACGTTGTGTGAATGGCTTGGTTAAAATTTTCATGTAACCGGCTAACACAATGAGATCAACACTGAGATCTTCTAAATAATCACCGATAGCCTTATCCATATCGAGATTGGACGTAAAATCTTGACGTAAAAAAACTCGGCTAGGAATGCCCGCACTTTCAGCACGTTCTAAGCCAAATGAATCGATTTTATTACTGATGACAGTTACAATCTTTCCTGGAATAAATCCAGTTTGACAAGCCTCAATTATCGCTTGAAGATTTGATCCTTGCCCTGAAATCAGGACAGCAATTTTTTTCATATTATTCTACATAAAAGAAGGGCGAACCTTTCATTCTGAAATTTTCGCCCTGAAATGGAAAAGAGAAATTATTTAATAATGACTTGTGGTTCGTTATCTGTCGCACTTTCGATATGACCGATCAACCAGGCATTTTCACCGGATTGTTTTAAAATCGCTAAAGCGGTTTCCACTTGTGATTGTGGTAATGCAATCACCATGCCAACGCCACAGTTAAATGTGCGGTACATTTCATAGGTTTCAATGTTGCCTTTTTCTTGTAACCATTTGAACACCGGTTGCCATTCCCAGCTACTTTCATCAATAACCGCTTTTGTATTTTTCGGTAATACACGCGGGATATTTTCCCAGAAACCGCCACCCGTTAAGTGCGCAATAGCATGGACTTCGGTTTGTTTGATTAACGCAAGAACAGATTTTACATAGATTTTTGTCGGTGCAAGCACTTGTTCACTTAATGGACGACCATCTAACTGTTCAGTGGCTGGATTTACGCCAGCAACATCAATGACTTTACGAATTAAAGAATAACCGTTTGAATGTGGACCACTTGAACCAAGTGCAATTAAGGCATCTCCCACTTTAACTTGGCTACCATCAATGATTTCTGATTTTTCAACAACGCCTACACAGAAACCTGCAAGGTCATAATCTCCAGCGTGATACATACCTGGCATTTCGGCAGTTTCGCCACCCACTAATGCACAGCCAGATTGTACACATCCTTCTGCGATGCCTTTGACCACATCTGAAGCAACATCCACATCAAGTTTTCCTGTCGCGTAGTAGTCCAAGAAGAATAATGGCTCTGCACCTTGCACGACTAAATCGTTAACACACATTGCAACCAAATCAATACCGATGGTATCGTGTTTTTTTAAGTCAATGGCTAAACGTAATTTGGTTCCTACACCGTCTGTACCTGATACAAGGATAGGTTCTTTATATTTGCCCGGAATAGCACATAATGCACCAAAGCCGCCTAATCCGCCGATGACTTCAGGACGAGTAGTTCGTTTCACGTGTGGTTTAATACGTTCAACTAATTCATTACCGGCATTAATATCCACGCCTGCATCTTTATAACTTAATGATGGTTTGCTCACAATGTTATCCTATATTTTTAGGTTAAATGATAAAACGGCGTGATTGTATCAGATTAAGCAAACGTTTGCGATAGTGATTTAATTGGGTTTTAACTAAAAAAATAACCGCACTTTATTTTAAAGGATAAAGTGCGGTCAATTTCTAAAAAGTTTTTAGCGATTCGCTAATTCAAAAATCATCGCTTCAGCTTGGCAGCTAAATGTAAAGCGAGCTGTTAAATTTGCGCCATTTTCAGTTTCTGTGATTTCACTTTTAATCTCGCAAGGATCGCTTTCGGTTTTGCGAGCTTTTTCAATGAAACGATTAAGTGCTGCTTCAGCTTCAGCTTTATTCGCATAGGTTTGATGAATATCAACAGAACAATCTGAACCGTCAATAATCGTACCCACATCAACACAACTACAAGTGAGAGATTCTTCTGCTTTGCATGTTACTGTCATAGGATTTCCTTATTTAAAATTAAGATTGGTTCTATTCTAGCATTTTTAAAACGCTCTGCCAAAGTAGCCGCATTTTTTTAATTTAAATATCATTTATTTATCACTGGTCGGAACACTTTAAAATTAATCTAAAATAATTTGCACTCCATTTATTGGAGTTTTAGAATCTCGCGGCTTTTTTCATTATTATTAATAACAAAAGGTTCCAAATGACAAAATTTAATAAAACGCTATTAGCAATGACCACATTGTTAGTAGTAAGCGGTGCAAATGCAGCAGCATTCCAATTAGCAGAAGTTTCTACTTCAGGCTTAGGAACGGCTTACGCAGGAAATGCAGCTGTTGCTGATAATGCTTCAGTAGTTGCAACTAACCCAGCATTAATGACAGAGTTTAAAAAAGCAGAGTTATCTGCTGGTGGTATTCTAGTTGATGCAGATGTTGATGTCACAGGTACTATTGGTGGAGTACCAGCTAATCATAAAAATGTCATTCCAAATGCCATTATTCCTAATATGTATGTGGTTGTGCCTGTAAACGACCGCTTCGCATTGGGCGGCGGTATGAACGTTAATTATGGTTTAAAATCTGAATATAATGATACATACGCTGCAGGTGTATATGGTGGTAGAACAGAATTAAAAGCATTAAATTTTAATTTAAGTGGTGCATATGATTTAGGCTACGGCTTTAGTTTTGGTGTTGGTGTAAATGCAATTTATTCTGATGCAGAAGTACAACGTCATTTAGGTATCGGTGGTAAAGCGGTTGCACAAAAATTAG
Source organism: Parahaemophilus parainfluenzae (assembly GCA_916720325.1). GTDB lineage: Bacteria > Pseudomonadota > Gammaproteobacteria > Enterobacterales > Pasteurellaceae > Haemophilus_D > Haemophilus_D parainfluenzae_W. Next base: position 4,165 of record CAKAQT010000057.1, on the reverse strand, counting down.
GTGCAATGGCAGCAAAATTAAGTGCGGTTGGACAGACTGCTAAAGCAACACAGTTATCAGTAGTTGCTAAACAATTAGCAAACGCCCCAGCAAATACATCGGTTTCTAAGATTAAAGGCGATAAATGGAGCCTAGGATGGAACGCTGGTTTAACTTATAAACTCAATGAAAATCATCGTTGGGGTTTAGCATATCACTCTGCAGTAAATGTTAAATTTAAAGGTAATTATTCAAATGAATTCCCTGTTGCATATAATGCATTATTATCTCAATTAGCAAATACTGGAGTTACCTTGCCAATTACTCAGGCAACCGGAGGCGAGAACGTTCCCGGAAGTTTAACTTTACACTTGCCAGCTTATTGGGAGTTTTCGGGATTCCATAAATTAACAGATAAATTAGCGGTTCAATATAGCTATAAATATACTGAATGGAAACGTTTGAAAAGCTTAACTGCTTATGGTGAAAGCGGTAACGTTTTATTCCATAAAGATGAAAAATTCAGTAACTCTTCACGTTATGCACTAGGTTTCTCTTATAATGCAACCGATGCATTAACAGTGAGAGCTGGTGTTGCTTATGATAAGAATGCCAGTGTCAATCATCCATCAATTTCAATTCCAGACACAGATCGTATGTGGTATAGCTTAGGGGCAACTTATCGTTTTACTCCGAACTTATCAGCTGATTTTGGATATGCACACTTACACGGTAAGAAAAATAGCTTTAAAGAAGGTTTATCAGGTCAATTTAAAGTTAAATCAAGTGCTAACCTTTACGGTTTAAACTTAAACTACAGTTTCTAATTTGTAAAAAATTTAGCATAATAAGCAGCACACCGAATGAATGTTCGGTGTGCTTTTTTCTTATATGGTCCTAAAAAACGGGAGAAAAATGACCGCACTTTTTTATGCTTATATGGATTCACCAATTGGTCGGTTATTAATGCTTTCTGATGGTGAACATCTTACAAATTTAGATTGTGAGTTAGAACAAACCACGCCAAATCCAAATTGGATTTTACGAGAAGATTTACCGCTTTTTGAAAAAGTGCGGTGCGCTTTAATGCGTTATTTTAATGGTGAGCCAGAAAGTTTCTCCGATATTCCTTTATCGCCTAAAGGTACCGCATTTCAACAAGCGATTTGGACAGCATTGCGTCAAATTCCTTATGGTAAAACGGCGAGTTATGGCGGGTTAGCAGAAAGCATTAATAATCCCAAGGCGGTGCGTGCCGTTGGTGGTGCAGTAGGGAGTAATCCCATTAGTATTATTATTCCATGTCATCGTGTATTAGGGAAAAAATGTGAAATCACTGGTTTTGGTGGTGGATTGCCGGCAAAACGCTTTTTATTGAAACTAGAAAATATTCCTTACATCGACAAAGGCGTAGAATACGTTAAACCGAAATTATTGAAGAAATACCACGAATGATCCCACAAACCGAACAAGCCTTATTAGAAAAAGCGCAATCTATTGCGGGGTTAACCTTTGGCGAACTTGCAGATGAATTAAATATTCCCGTTCCGCCTGATTTAAAACGCGATAAAGGTTGGGTTGGAATGTTGCTTGAAACTGCATTAGGAGCGACTGCCGGCAGTAAAGCAGAACAGGATTTTTCCCATTTAGGCATTGAATTAAAAACGTTACCCATTAATACCGAAGGTTTTCCGTTGGAAACCACGTTTGTGAGTCTTGCCCCATTGGTTCAAAACTCAGGGGTAAATTGGGAAAATTCACACGTTCGTCATAAATTATCGAAAGTCTTGTGGATTCCTATTGAAGGTAGTCGTGATATTCCGTTGCGTGAGCGACATATTGGCCAACCTATCTTATGGCAACCTTCGACTGAACAAGAACATCAATTACGCCAAGATTGGGAAGAGTTGATGGATTATATTGTGCTCGGAAAGTTAGATCAGATTACGGCGCGTATTGGTGAAGTTATGCAACTGCGTCCAAAAGGTGCAAACAGTAAAGCCATTACGAAAGGCATTGGTAAAAATGGGGAAGTGATTGATACCTTGCCGCTGGGCTTTTATTTACGGAAAGAATTTACGGCAGGCATTTTAAACGCTTTTCTTAATCATAAAAATGGGTGAATAATCCCCCATTTTATTTTACGCAACTTGTATGTGTATGAAGAAATCTTTTAATCCGACTAATATATTATTTACGGCCACTGTTGCCAATATTAATCCCATCACACGACTAATGATTGCGGCTCCAGAGTTTCCAATAATATGTTGAATGCGATTTGCCGCAAGGAGCAAGAAGTAGGTAATGAGCAGCACGAGTAGCATAATGCCACCAGTGATGATTTGCTCGGTAAGATTAAAACGATGATTATCAGTTAAAAGTACGATTGCCATCATTGCACCTGGCGAGGCAATAGAAGGTACTGCGAGGGGATAAACAGCAATTTCAGTAATGTTTGCTTTTATTTTAATTTCTTGTTCAGGCTTACTTTCACCAAAAATCATAGTTAAGGCAAATAAGAAAAGCACTAAACCACCAGCAATTTGGAATGCGGGAAGTGGCACTTGCATCGCTTCAAAAAGAATTTGTCCACCAATTAAGAAGAAAAGCAAAATGCCAGCTGAAATCACAATGGCATGACGCACAATTTTACGGCGCTCTTCTAATGAAAAACCAATCGTTTTCGAAAGATAAACAGGCACAGAACCGATAGGATCGATAACTGCCCAAAGTACCACAAATTGCACGATAAGAGAATCAAACATAGACTTTTCCGATTAAGATTGTAAAAGATAGTATTTTATCAGATTGGTTTATGAAAGTGAGATCTTTTTTAAATGAATTTTTATACCTTCATTTTTCATGAAAAACACGAAAAAAACCCACCGCACTTTGTAAGGTTCTATCATAAAAAATGAGTGGAATGCGGTTCCGTTGCCAAGGCGGAACGCTGAGCTCTTGCCAAATTTTTTTCATGGTTTCGGCAGGGCGATTATGCTGTCGTTTCACTTTGCCAGTATAAGCAAATCGTATTTGAATCGGCTCTTGTGTATCAACAAGTTGAACCTGTTTGTCATTCCAATGCACTAAAATGCCTGTCGCATTGTGGGTTGCATAAATTGTACCAAGATTATCAGGCAAGGTAATCTGTTGATTTAACGGCATATTAAGACAAGTTTGCGACAAATCAGTGAATTTTCCCGTTAAATAGAGACGTTGTTGATAACGGCGAATAATATGTTCCCCAAGTTGAAATTGTGGGGATGCATCCGCTTTAGCCTTAATCACATCATCAATAATATGCATTAATTGAACCTGGGTTGGCATGGCAATCTGATTTTTAGCTAACCACATTCGCAAAAGTGCGGTTTGTTTTGGCGATGAATAGTCTAGAAAGTTTACGAGCGAAAACTGTTTTTGATCCTCAAGAAGATGCTGTTCAAAGCAATCTTGTAATAATTCATTAATCAGTTGCTGTTGCTCAAAACAATGTTGTGCGGCACGCTGAACTGCATGATCAAAATGTCCCCAGCGTTGGCGTATTTCAGGCAAAATTTGGTTACGTAAGAAATTGCGATCGTAATGATTATCTTGATTGCTTTCGTCTTCGACCCAAGACAGATTTTCTTGATGAACGTAATCTTCTAATTCATTACGGCTAAAAGAAAGGAGTGGGCGTAGAATAGGCATCCCAAATAATTGGCTTTCTTTTTGCATGGCACCTAAACCTTGCAATCCTGCTCCGCGTTTTAGCGCCAGGAAAAAAGTCTCAGTTTGATCATTTAAATGATGTGCAGTGATCAGATATTCATCTGGCTGAATATGTTTTAAAATCGCCTGATAACGGGCTTCTCTAGCGCCAGCTTCAATGCCATCATGCATTTCCACTTTGACTTTTTCAATAATAAGTGGAATCTCAAATTGTTTACAGAGTTGTTGGCAATGAGCCGTCCAAGTATCCGCATTCGGGCTTAATCCGTGATGGATATGGATAGCTCGCAGGCTTAAGTGCGGTCGTTTTTTGCTGAGTTTTTTAACTAAAGAAAGCAGGGCAGTTGAATCCAAACCACCGCTAAAAGCGATGAGAAGCTTATTGGCGGTGGTAGGGATTTGCGCTTGGAATAATGAAAGAAGATCCATTAGGCAACTTTAACAGCTTTGTAGTTTGTGCTTGGATTTAAGATCT
>CAKAQT010000056.1:0-7195 GCA_916720325.1 Parahaemophilus parainfluenzae | reverse complement strand
CGCCAATATCCCATGGCAAGTCCCGCACCTTTTAGCCAAACTTCTTCATTCACTAACTTGAACGCTCGACCAAGCAAAGGCTGTCCCACACCGATTTTTCCATCCGATTGTTTAGCGAATGCGGTAGAAGCCATTTCGGTCATACCATAACCTGAATAACTGCGAATCCCTAATTCACTTAATGCTTGGGTTAATTTTACGGGGATTTGTGTACCACCCAATAATACCGCTTGAGTTTGGATAGGTTGTGGATGTTCTACCAAATAATCAAACCAACGCTGTAATTGCGTTGGCACGAGAGAAACATGAGAAACCTCACCAATAGATTGATAAAAATCTTCTTTCGGTAAAACTAAGGTTGCCCCCGCATACAGCCAACGCCACACAATGCCCTGTCCGGAAACATGATAAAGCGGTAAAGAAAGTAGCCATGATTGATCTTTGCCAAAATTCATTAAGGCACAAACGCCTTCCGCATTAGCTAAATGAGCAGACACATTATGCACCACCGCTTTAGGCAAACCAGTCGAGCCCGATGTTAGCGTCATCGTTGCCGCTTTTCTAAAATCCGCTGTATGTTCGGGTAATACTTCAGCCGCTAAATAATGAATATCTTCGGTTTGATAACAAAAATCCACCCCATACACGTGGCACAATTCTTCTCTTTTTTCTTGAGGAAATGCAGGATTGATACCTAAAATTTTTGCACCTAGCTGAATAACGGCTAAATAAAGAAATAAGATCTGCTCTGAATTTTTACCACTAAAAGCAACCGCACTTTGCGCTGTCACACCTTGTTGTAAAAGAAAGGCTTCCACCTGATTAATTTTCTCAGCAAGTTCTGCCCAAGTAAAAGGATCGCCCTGCGAATTTCGCAACGCGACCTGATTTGCATACGCTGAATTTTGGGCAAATGCTTGCCAAGGGAATTTTTGCATTGACTTAGTTGCTAACGAAATAAGGGCGAACTTCGTCGATTAAATATTCCGGCAAATGCATAGACTGCATCGCCCCTTCTAACATCAACATTTTACGGCCACTATTGGTATTGGTAATCACCCAATATGGTGTATCTGGAATTTGTTTTGGTTTAGTATGATTACCCGCCACAAGCAACGTTCCTTCATCACGAGCAAAATACACACGAGTACGGCCTTGCAAGCTTTCGGTTGCCTGTGCAAAGCTTTCTGGATTGGTACGATAAAGCGTACGTAATATACTTAAAAAACGCACAACGGCTTTTGGCTCTTCTTTAAATTCAGCAGAATTCAAGAGTGCACGCACTTTATCAACAATGTGATTTATTGCTTCATCCGATTGTTTTTTCACTGCTTTTGGCGGTTCAACAGGTTCAACTTTTGGTTGAGATGCTTCGGTTGTTTTTTCCGCTAAAACAGGCTCAGAATGCACCGCGCTTTTTGGCGTTTCAGCTGACGCGACTGATTCAAAGAAATCAACCGAGCTTGTTGCGTGAGTGGGTAAATTCAACAAACGGCGAAGAATATCAGACGCACTTTCTCCAATAGATTGAGTTTGTGCCGCAATGTATTGATATAATTCTTCATCGACTTCAATTATCTTCATTTTTTTCTCTCCGTTTGCTAAAATTTTCGTCCATTATAACGATTTCTAACCAAATTCTCACGCAAAATATATGTCATCTTCCCAATTATTAAACCATCAATTTCACCAAGCAAAACAATTAATTAATTCGCCTACTTTAGTTTTCATTCATGGCTTGTTTGGGGATATGAATAATCTTGGCGTCATCGCGCGTGCATTTAGCGATAACTATAATATTTTGCGCGTAGATTTACGTAATCATGGATATAGTTTTCATTCAGAAACAATGAATTACGATGTCATGGCTGATGATGTATGGCAACTTATCGATCATCTTCAATTAGATAAGGTTATCTTAATTGGTCATTCAATGGGTGGAAAAACAGCCATGAAAATGACCGCTCTTCAACCACAGCGCGTGGAAAAATTGGTCGTCATTGATATTGCCCCAATCGCAAATAGCAGTGCTGGACATGATGATGTGTTCCGTGGTTTGTTTGCTGTGAAAAAAGCGCAGCCACAAACTCGTCAACAAGCTAAGCCTATTTTAGAAACTGAAATTGCCGATCCGAGTGTGGTGCAATTTATGTTGAAATCTTTTGAGCCGACTTCAAGTGAATATTTTCGTTTCAATTTGACCGCACTTTTTGAACATTATGCAGAGCTGATGGATTGGCAAGAGGTCTTCGCTAATACGCCTACACTCTTCATCAAAGGTGGCCTTTCATCTTATATTAAACCTGAATATACCGAAACCATTCTAAAACAATTCCCGAATGCGACCTCCTTTACAATCAATGGTTGTGGGCACTGGGTTCATGCCGAAAAACCTGATTTTGTGATACGTGCTATTGATAGGTTTCTAAATAAGAATTAATCGCTTTAAATGAGAATTATTCTATTCAAATGAGAATTCATTTATGTTATAGTTCGCACAAATTGTGGGGCTTTGATCCCTCATCTTTTTTTCTACTCACCTAATTTTATTTCAAAAGGAAAGAACAATGGCAGTTGTCGGTTTATTTTACGGTAGTGACACAGGTAATACAGAAAACATTGCAAAAATGATTCAAAAGCAATTAGGTAACGAACTCGTTGATATTCGTGACATTGCAAAAAGCTCAAAAGAAGATATCGAAGGTTATGATTTTTTACTTTTCGGTATTCCAACTTGGTATTACGGTGAAGCGCAAGCTGACTGGGATGATTTTTTCCCAACCTTAGAAGAAATTGATTTTACTGACAAATTAGTCGGTATCTTTGGCTGTGGCGATCAGGAAGACTACGCAGATTATTTCTGTGATGCGATCGGTACAGTACGAGATATCGTTGAACCACGCGGTGCGATTATTGTAGGGAACTGGCCAACGGATGGTTATACCTTTGAATCATCAAAGGCATTATTAGATGATGGAAACTTTATCGGTTTATGTATTGATGAAGATCGTCAACCTGAACTTACTGCAGAACGCGTAGAGAAATGGACAAAACAAATCTACGATGAAATGTGTTTAGCAGAATTAGCTTAACCATCTCTAATTTAGCAAATTTAAGGGAACATTATGTCTGAAGAAAACATCAAATTACTCAAAAAAGCAGGATTAAAAATTACTGAACCTCGGCTCACTATCCTTGCATTAATGCAAGAGCATAAACATGAGCATTTCTCAGCTGAAGAAGTATATAAAATCTTGTTAGAGCAAGGCAGTGATATTGGCCTTGCAACTGTATATCGCGTGCTTAACCAATTTGATGAAGCGCATATCTTAATTCGCCATAATTTTGAAGGCAACAAATCTGTTTTTGAGCTTGCGCCAACAGAACACCACGATCACATTATCTGTGAAGATTGTGGCAAAGTATTTGAGTTTACTGATAACATCATTGAACAACGTCAAAAAGAAATCAGTGAACGACATGGCATCAAATTAAAAGCACACAGTTTATATCTCTACGGTAAATGTAGCGATATCAACAAATGTGAAGAGAAAAAATAATTCTTGCTAAAAACAAAAACCTTAGGCTAAATCCTAAGGTTTTTTATTATTTCTACTAAAAGTGCGGTCAAAATCGACCGCACTTTTGTACATTAAGCCGCTGATTGAATAATCACTTTCGAGTCATCCCAGAAATCAACGGGTGCATTTACCACTGGTTTAATGATACCCGCACGAATGGTGAAATCACCAAAGCCTTCATTTTCATGACGCTCACTTGCCCAACGGCCAATCAGCGTGTCAAGTTCACTGATAATTTCCGGGATTGTGATATTTTCTTTGTAAAGACGTGGAATACGCACGCCTTCACGATCCCCACCGATATGCAAATTGTAACGACCAATTGCTTTGCCCACCAAGCCGATTTCCGCCAACATTGCACGACCACATCCATTTGGGCAACCGGTAATACGTGTAACGATATAATCATCAGCCACGTGATGTTTCGCCATCACTTTATCCAGTTCATCAATAAAGCTTGGAAGAATTCGCTCTGATTCTGCCATAGCCAATGGGCAAGTTGGGAAAGAAACGCAGGACATAGCGTTTTCACGTAATTTACTCACATCATCACGAATCAAACCGTAATCACGGGCAATTTGCTCAATTTGTGCTTTATCCTCTTCCGCTACATTTGCCACGATCAGATTTTGGTTGGCGGTGATACGAAAATCACCCTTATGAATTTTGGCAATTTCCAATACACCACTCAGTAATTTTTTCTCATCGTTATCCACCAAGCGACCGCTTTCGATAAACAGGGTCAAATGCCAGTTGTTATCAATGCCTTTTACCCAACCGATACGATCGCCGCGTTCAGTAAATTTAAACGGACGAATCGGTTCAAATGGAATACCCATACGACGTTCTACTTCGGCGCGGAAATTATCTAATCCCATGTTTTGAATGGTATAACGACTACGTGCATTTTTACGATCACTACGGTTACCAAAATCCCGTTGGGTTGTCACCACCGCTTCCGCTGCTTTTAAAGTGTATTCCAACGGCACATAACCCAGTTCAAGGGAAATATGCGGATAGGTTTTGGTGTTGCCATGCTCAAGGGATAAGCCACCACCCGCTAAGACATTAAAGCCAACCAAATTCCCGTTCTCGTCTGCAATGGCGACAAAATCTAAGTCATTCCCGTAACAATCCACGTCATTGAGTGGTGGAATCACCACGGCTGTTTTAAATTTACGTGGCAAATAAGTTTTACCGAGAATCGGTTCTTCCTGTAAAAAATCATCACTACTTTGGACTTTCTTACCATCAATCCATACATCTAAATACCCTCGTGTGCGCGGTAATAGATGCTCGGAAATTTTCTTCGCATATTCATATGCCTGCTGATGTAGTTTTGATTCAATTGGATTAGAAGTACATAACACATTACGATTCATATCTGAAGCCGTTGCAATGGAGTCTAATCCCAAACTATGCAATAAACGATGCATGGTTTGTAATTGGCTTTTCGGCACTCCGTGATATTGGAAAGTTTGACGATTGGTCAAACGAATCGAACGATAATAACTGTGTTCACGGGCGAATTTATCCAATTCAATCCATTGGAATGGTTTGATAATTCCACCCGGTAAACGGCAACGTAACAGCATAAATTTCAACGGTTCGAGTTTTTCCTCTGCACGTTCGGCACGAATATCACGATCGTCTTGTTCATACATACCGTGGAAACGGATTAATTGAAAGTTATCCCCACGGAAACCACCGGTTAAGGAATCCTCTAAATCATCCAAAATCGTACCGCGTAAAAAGTTACTGTCGGTTTTTAAGCGTTCATTGTCAGAAAGCGGTTTCTCTTGCCATTCCAAGCCTTTTTGTTTGTTTTGCTCTGTCATTTTCCCCCCCACAAATCTAGTACACATCGCGTTGATAACGTTTTTCTTCACGCAGTTCATTTAAATAATCTTCTGCTTCATCCGGACTTAAATTGCCTTCTTTAGCAATGACTTCGAGTAATGCTTGCTCCACATCTTTTGCCATTTTTGATGCATCACCACAGACATAAAAATAAGCGCCCTCTTGTAACCATTGCCAAAGTGCGGTCGAATTTTCACGAATTTTATCTTGCACATAGATCTTCTTCTCTTGATCGCGTGACCAAGCAAAATCGTATTTATGCAAGAAGCCCTCTTTGGCAAATTGTTGCCATTCGGTTTGATAAAGGAAATCGCTGGCAAAATGCGGATTACCAAAAATCAGCCAGTTTTTCCCACTCGCCTCATCGGCTACACGTTGCTGCATAAAGGCACGGAATGGCGCCACGCCGGTACCAGAACCAACCATGATAATTGGCTTAGTCGTGTCATTTGGCAGACGGAAATTATCGTTATGTTCTACAAATACGCGCACAGCGCCATCTTCTTCTACGCGATCCGCTAAAAAGCTTGAGGCTGCGCCACTACGTGCTCGACCTTCATGTTCAAAACGTACCACGCCAACAGTTAGATGCACTTCCTCCCCTACCTCTGCAGGAGAAGATGAAATGGAATACAAACGAGGCGTTAAAGGACGCAATAATGAAACCAGTTGTTCAGCGGTTAATTTTGCAGGAAATTTATGTAATACATCCACAATCGGTGTACGTTGAACCAATTCTTGCAATGCTTGATTATCTGCAACCAAATCATTTAACTGTTCGTTATGTGCCAAAGCTGCATAGCCTTTCACAAAAGCCGGTGTGTTTTGAGTCAGCTCTAAATGCGATAAAAGTGCGGTCGAAATAGTTTGCGTTTTTCCCTCAATTGTCACTTCTGTAGTAGGATCAATCTGCGCGAGCGATAAAATTTCATCGACTAACTTAGGATCATTGTCAAACCATACACCGAGTGCATCCCCCGCTTGATAATGAAGATCCGAACCTGCTAGATCAAATTCTAAATGACGCACATCTTTATCTGACTGACGGCCGGTAATTTTCTGGTTAGTGATTAACGTTGCAGGAAATGGATTGGCTTTATTGTATTGGCTTTCCTTGGCTACCGGTGCGGTTGTAGCTGTAGCAATACTTTGTACAACCGATGAAGCCTGCGCAGCCTTTTCTTTTACGATAGCAACAATATCTCGGATCCATTGTTCCGCGGTTGCACTGTAATCTAAATCTGCATCCACTCGCTCAAATAAACGCGTCGCGCCTAATTCGGCAAAACGCTGATCAAAATCCTTGCCTGCTTGGCAGAAATTTGGATAAGAACTATCCCCTAATCCCAACACAGCAAATTGCAGTTCGGTGAGTTTTGGTGCTTTTTTACCGTTTAATAACTTATGCAATACCACGCCTTCTTCTGGTGGCTCGCCTTCACCTTGCGTGGAAGTCACTAAAAGCAGGTATTTTTCATCTGCAATGGTTTTCGCTTTGTAATCTTTTAAAGCGACACGTTTCACGGCAATACCGGCTTCAGTAAGCTCTGCGGCAACTTTATCCGCCACTGATTTTGCATTGCCGGTTTGTGATCCTGAAAGCACCGTAATTGAAAAAGGTTCGGCTGAAAGTGTGGTCAAATTTGCTGCCAAATGTTGCCCTGCAACCTGTTGTTCTACACCGGAAGCTTGCGACCAGGCATAACCGGAAAGCCATGCCAATTGAAGAGGCGTTAGCGTTGGTAAGAGATTCA
>CAKAQT010000055.1:0-7219 GCA_916720325.1 Parahaemophilus parainfluenzae | reverse complement strand
TTGATATTCAGGCGAAGCATTTGTATCACGATCGTGAAGAGATTACGGTGCATATTGCCTTAAAATAGAAAAGCAAAGTGCGGTCAAAAAACATGGGATTTTTTGACCGCACTTTTTATTTAAATTATTATTTATTGGCTAAAATCACTGCGCGAGTAGGGGCTTGATAGCCTTCGATGGTTTTACTGTGATCGTTTGGATCTAAGAAATCAATCAAACTTTCATTTTCTAACCAATCCGTTTTACGCTGTTCTTCTAATGTTGTAGTGGCGACATCCACACAACGCACATTAGTAAAGCCGACCTTTTCCAACCAATTAATGAGCGCTGCAACGGAAGGAATAAAATACACGTTCTTCATTTTTGCATAGCGATCTGAAGGCACTAAGACCGTATTGGCATCACCATCAACCACTAAGGTTTCTAACACCAATTCGCCACCTTTTACTAATTGGTTTTTTAGCTGTGTGAGATGATCGAGCGGCGATTTACGGTGATAAAGCACACCCATTGAGAATACCGTATCAAATGCCGCAAGTGGTTGCATTTCTTCAATACCTAATGGGATTAAGTTAGCTCGACGATCGTTATTTAGTAATTTTCGAACCGCTTCAAATTGGCAAAGGAAAAGCTCGGTAGGATCAATACCAACGACCATTTTTGCGCCTTCACCAACCATTCGCCACATATGGTAGCCGCTACCGCAGCCCACATCTAAAATGGTACGATCTTTTAATGGTGCAAGATGAGGCAAAACACGATCCCATTTGAAATCAGAACGCCATTCGCAATCCACGTGAATATCAAATAAATGATAAGGTCCTTTTCGCCACGGCATCAATTGCTTCAAATGATGGATAATGCGTTGTTTTTCGCCCTCTGAAAGTGGGGAAGTGCGGTCAGATTTCACCGCATTTTTTAAATCGATGGTATCTGCCTGTAAATCAGGGAGAAAGTCCACGATTTTTGACCATTTTGCATAATCACCATGGGTTTGTTTTTCCCATTCTTTTAACTGCAAAGGCAATGTTTCTAGCCAAGCAGATAAATTTGTGGTGGCAATTTGTTGATAAAAAGGACGAAAATCAATCATTATTTTGCTTCCTTATAGGCTCTTTCTGCTTTTTCAAAGGTTTCTTTAACTTCATTTTCAGGTTCTGCGGAAAGGAGAGAAACCACAATAATCGCCAAGCTAGCAAGGATGAATCCTGGGATCATTTCATAGACATTAAACCATTCACTGGTTTCAGGAATCACCGATTTCCAAGCAAAGACAACCACTGCACCGACAACCATTCCCGCCATCGCCGCTGATGAAGTCATACGTTTCCAGAATAAGGAGAAAAGCACGACAGGACCAAATGCAGAACCAAAGCCAGCCCAGGCAAATTCAACGAGTTTTAATACTTTGCTGTTTTCATCCTGTGCAATCCAAATGGCGATGCCCGCGATAACTAAAACCATTGCACGACCTAGCCAAACTAATTCTTTTTCAGAAGCTTTTGGACGAATAAAACCTTTATAAAAATCTTCAGTAATAGAGCTTGAAGAAATTAATAATTGAGCGGAAAGTGTACTCATTACTGCCGCCAAGATCGCAGAGAGTAGAATACCGGCAATCCATGGATTAAAGAGCAATTTAGCCAGTTCAATAAAGACTTGTTCTGGTTCATTATTTACCACACTAGCCACATTTGGGTTAGCAAAGAAATAAGGAATTCCGAAGAAACCAATACCAATCGCACCGGCAAGGCAAATCACCATCCATGTCATACTGATACGGCGTGCTTTAATAAGAGATTTCACCGAGTAAGCAGCCATAAAACGAGCAAGGATATGCGGTTGACCAAAATAACCTAAGCCCCAAGCCGCTAAACTTAATAAACCTAATGGTGTAGTAGAACTGAATAAATCGGTAAAGTCTTTATTTGCTGCGATTTCTGCTTGATGTAGCACTTCAGTAAATTGTGATGCATCACCCAAACTTAAAAAGATAAAGAGAGGCGTTAAAATCAGTGCAAAAATCATCAATGTGGCTTGAATGGTATCCGTCCAGCTTACGGCTAAAAATCCACCGATAAAGGTATAGACGATGGTCGCTAAAGCACCGTACCAAATGGCGGTGGAGTAGTCGACTGAGAATAGGTTTTGGAATAATTTCGCCCCAGCAACCACACCAGAACCACAATAAATAGTGAAGAATACCAGGATGATTGTTGCAGACACAATTTTTAAGAGATTATGTGATGTGCCAAAGCGATGGTGGAAATATTCCGGTAGTGTGAGAGCATTGTTGTTAAATTCGGTATAGATCCGTAAACGACCAGCTACGAGTAACCAGTTAAAATAAGCCCCGAGGATTAAACCAATGGCGATCCAACCTTCAACCAGGCCAGACACATACACCGCACCCGGCAAGCCCATTAATAACCAGCCGGACATATCAGATGCGCCAGCAGACATGGCTGTCACAAAACTTCCGAGTTTACGGCCGCCTAAAATATAATCGGATAAGTTGTTTGTATAATAATAGGCAAGGACACCGATTAAAATCATGCCGAAAATATAAATACTAAAAGTAATAAGTGTTGGGTCTAAACCAAACATTAAATACCCCAAAAAAAGTCATGAAAATTTGAGAAAGGTCATATTTTACCTTATTTGGGTCTATTATTCTATTTTCCTTTTCGATAGACTTATACCATTAAAACTAAGGTCGAAAAAATGGATTCTGTTGAATTATTAATGAATGTTACGCCCAATGAAACCCGCGTTGCGCTGGTGGAAACGGGTGTTTTAAAAGAGGTTCATATTGAACGTCAAGCCAAACGTGGCATCGTGGGGAATATTTATAAAGGGCGAGTAACCCGTGTTTTACCGGGGATGCAGTCCGCGTTTGTGGATATCGGTTTAGAAAAAGCCGCATTTTTACATGCTTCCGATATTGTTTCACATACCGAGTGTGTGGATGTGAACGAACAAAAGCAATTCCGAGCAAAAAGCATTTCTGAACTCGTACGCGAAGGACAGGATATCGTAGTACAAGTGGTAAAAGATCCTTTGGGCACAAAAGGCGCAAGATTAACTACCGATATTACGTTGCCTTCTCGTTATCTCGTCTTTATGCCTGAAAATAGCCATGTTGGTGTCTCTCAACGTATTGAAAGTGAAGAAGAGCGAGTAAGATTAAAAGCACTTGTTGAGCCTTTTTGTGATGAATTAGGCGGCTTTATTATTCGTACTGCTACCGAAGGGGCAACGGAAGAAGAATTGCGCCAAGATGCGGAATTTTTAAAACGTTTATGGCGTAAAGTACTTGAGCGTAAAGGTAAATATCCAACCCGTTCTAAAATTTATGGCGAACCCGCATTACCACAACGTATTTTGCGTGATTTTATCGGTGCCAATTTAGAGAAAATTCATATTGATTCCAAACTTTGTTTTAACGAAGTCAAAGAATTTACCGATGAATTTATGCCGGAATTAAGTGAAAAATTAATGCTTTATACGGGCAGTCAGCCGATTTTTGATATTTATGGCGTAGAACGTGGTATTCAAAATGCCCTAGAGAAACGCGTGAATTTAAAATCGGGCGGCTATCTCATTATTGAGCAAACTGAAGCCATGACGACCATTGATATCAATACCGGTGCATTCGTTGGCCATCGAAATTTAGATGAAACAATTTTTAACACCAATATTGAAGCCACTAAAGCCATTGCTCAGCAACTGCAACTGCGTAATTTAGGTGGTATTATCATTATTGATTTTATTGATATGCAAACCGATGAGCATCGCAATCGGGTGATTGAATCCTTGGAAGAAGCGCTATCGAAAGATCGCGTAAAAACGAATGTGAATGGTTTTACTCAACTTGGCTTAGTGGAAATGACGCGTAAACGTACTCGTGAAAGTTTAGAACACGTTTTATGTGATGAATGCCCAACTTGTCAAGGTCGTGGACGCGTGAAAACCGTCGAAACGGTATGTTATGAAATTATGCGTGAGATCATTCGCGTTAACCACTTATTCTCGAGTGAACAATTTGTGGTTTATGCCTCTCCAGCCGTGGCAGATTACTTAATCAAAGAAGAATCGCACGGTTTATTGCCAGAGATCGAAATGTTCATCAGCAAACAGGTTCAAGTCAAAACAGAGCAGTATTACAACCAAGAACAGTTTGATGTGGTGGTGATGTAGAGTGATTATATGGTTTTAGAATTATGACTCAACCAAGTGTAGCTATAATAACTTCAACTATTGGACGAGCTGAGCTAGAACAAACGATACTAAGCGTTCAAAATCAGTCGTATTCCTGTAAACATTATGTTTTTGTCGATGGTGAGATATTTTGGCATAAAGCGAAAGCAATTTTAGATAAATATCCTAATGTTATCCCAATTTACTTACCAATGAATACTGGTAAGAATTTAATGCTTAATAGTTCGATCAATGCTATTGCACCATTTTTAGTATCTGAAGATATAATTTGCTATTTGGATGATGACAATCGAATTACTAAAAATCATGTCGAGACAATTGTCGATGAATTAAACACTGGTGTAGATTTTGTATATTCATTAAGATCTTTCTATTTGTCAGATGGAACATTTATTTGTCGAGATGATTTTCAATCATTAGGAAATTGGAGACCAAGAGGGAGTATTCAATTATCTATTCAATTTGGTGAGCATCAAAAAACATTAGAATATGATCTTGATATATTAGGACATCATATTGATACCAATTGTTACGCATTACCTAAAAATATAGCTTTAATGGTTGCTCAAAGTTGGTATTCAGGATTAGAGAATGATCGTGTTGTATACAAAAAGCTGAATGATTTAGGATTAAAAGGACAAACTACGGGAAAATATACTGTACATTACGTAGTTGATTTTGATAAGTTCATTAATGTAAGAGGCTTATTTCCAGAATTATTGTTATCTGACCAATATAATAATGAGCTTTCTTCAGAAATATTGAAGATATTGTGTCAAAAGAATATTGAGATGTATGGTAATGAACGGCCTTGGGCTAAAGAGTAAAAAAGTGCGGTCAAATTTTACCGCACTTTTTACTTTAACTATTTCAATCTTTCTAACTGTTGAATAATGGCTTCATCAGATTGTGATTGGATTTTTCGCATACGTATAAAGAGTAAAGCAGCGGCAATAGTTAAGGCAATAATAAATGCAACCCAGAAGCCTTTTGCCCCGATGCTTGGAACAATCCAATCCGTTCGTGAAAGAATATACCCAACCGGAATACCCACGCCCCAATAGGCAAGTAAAGTGATATAAAGGATAATTTTAGTATCTTTATAGCCACGTAAAATACCGCTCACGACGACTTGTACTGAATCTGAAAATTGATAAATCGCTGCCATCGCTAATAAGCTGCCTGAAAGGGCAATAACAGTAGCATTATCGCCTACAATTAATGCAGCGATTTCTGCACTAAATACCCAAATCACCAACGCCAATACACTTGCCGCAATCAAGCCAAGAATAATAGCGGCGTGAGCCATGATTTTGGCTTTTTGTGGTGCATGATTACCCAGTTCTTGCGCCACTAAAATGGTGGCGGCCATGGCAATAGACATTGGGAACATAAAGGCTACAGCACTAGTGTTTAAGGCAATTTGGTGGCTGGCGACCACATCTGCACCTAATGGGGAAAGTAATAAACTACTTAAGGCAAACAGTGAGACTTCACTGCACAGCGCAATCGCAATAGGCAAGCCAAGTGCGGTTAATTTTTTCAGTGTTTTGATGTCAGGCTTTTCAATAATCTTTTCAAAGACTTTTAAACTACGTTCATTATAGTTTTTGGCAGAATAGGTAATCATCAAGATTGCCATAGCCCAGTTAACAATAGCCGTTGCTACACCACAACCGACACCACCCAATGCAGGCGCCCCAAATTTGCCGTAAATAAACATATAATTTAGTGGAATGTTCAGCATTAATCCCATGAAGGTAATCACCATAGCGGGTTTTGTTTTGGCAATGCCATCATTCAAACAGCGGAAATTAATCAGCAATAAATAGGCTGGTAAGCCCCACACCATCGCACGCAAATAATTCATCGTCACATCTGCCATGTGGGCATCCATATTCATAAACTGCAATATGAAATCATTATGATAGATGATGAGTGCAAGGGGTATCATCACTAAAAATGAAATCCAAAGGCCTTGTCTCACTTGGTGAGCAATGCGATGGCGTTGTCCAGATCCATTTAAATAGGAAATTGTTGGTGGCAAGGCGAGTAATAAGCCTTGTCCGAAAAGTACCAAAGGTAGCCAAATGGAAGCACCAATACCAACACCGCCTACATCAGCTGAGCTCACACGCCCCGCCATAATCACATCCACGGTGCCCATGCCAGTTTGAGCTAACTGGGCAAGCCCGATAGGTGTCGCAATTCGGATAAGTTTTTTAATATCAATACGGTATTGAGAAAAAAGACGAGAATTCATAAATTTTGCTATAATATTGGAAAAATTTTTAATGAAGGAATAATAATGTTTACAGGTATTGTACAGGGCATCGCCCAAATTCATGCAATTAAAGATAGCGATAATTTTAGAACACAGGTCGTAAAATTACCAGCTGAAATGCGAAAAGGCTTGGAAATCGGTGCATCAGTGGCGAATAATGGCGTGTGTTTAACGGTGACTGAAATTCACGATGATCTTGTAAGCTTTGACTTAATGCAGGAAACCTTGCGCATCACCAATCTCGGCAGCTTAAAAGCTGGGGATTTTGTGAATATCGAACGCGCGATGCAAATGGGCGCCGAAATTGGCGGACATATTTTATCCGGCCACGTTTATTGTACCGCAAGTGTTTCACAAATTATCGAAAGCGAAAACAATCGTCAGGTTTGGTTTAAATTACCCAATAAAGAGGTGATGAAATATATCCTGACTAAAGGATTTATCGCGATTGACGGCATCAGCCTTACTATTGGTGAAGTGAACGGTGATGAATTCTGCGTAAATTTAATCCCTGAAACCTTACATAGAACTTTGATTGGCAAACGCCAAATTGGTGATTTAGTGAATATTGAAATTGATCCGCAAACACAAGCGATTGTGGATACCGTGGAACGATATTTAGCCTCTAAAGCTTAGTTGGAATGAAAAAAGTGCGGTAAAAAACGATGTTGTTTTTTACCGCACTTTTTATTGAATTATAGGAGATTAGTTAGC
>CAKAQT010000054.1:0-7257 GCA_916720325.1 Parahaemophilus parainfluenzae | reverse complement strand
ACTGCAGCAAGTTCTTCAGCATCAGCGGCAGACAGCTCTGCAAAAGCTGCAAGTTCATCAGCTTCAGCGGCAGATTCTTCTGCGACTGCAGCAAGTTCTTCAGCTTCAGCAGCAGACAGCTCTGCAACCGCAGCAAGCTCTTCAGCATCAGCAGCAGACAGCTCTGCAACCGCAGCAAGTTCTTCAGCTTCAGCTGCAGACAGCTCAGCAACCGCTGCAAGCTCTTCAGCATCAGCGGCAGACAGCTCTGCAACAGCGGCAAGTTCTTCAGCATCAGCGGCAGATTCTTCTGCAACTGCAGCAAGCTCTTCTGCTTCAGCGGCAGATAGCTCTGCAACAGCAGCAAGCTCTTCAGCTTCAGCAGCAGATAGCTCAGCAACCGCAGCAAGCTCTTCAGCTTCAGCGGCAGGTTCTTCAGCAACTGCAGCAGCTTCTTCTGCAACAGCAGCAGAAAGTTCAGCAAAACGTATTGAAGACTCTGGCTTGATTAGTAAAGATGGCAAAACAGCCTTTGCAGCGGATAACACCAGCAAACGTGATAGTGCGAAAGCGAAAGGTAAAGATGCAACTGCTGTTGGCTATGGTGCGAATGCAAGTGGTGAAAATGGCACTGCGTTAGGTAATAACTCACAAGCTTCAGGTAAAAACTCAACAGCAGTGGGTCAAGGCGCGAAAGCGACTGCAAATAACTCTGTGGCGTTAGGTCAAGGCTCTGTAGCAAATGAAGCCAATACTGTTTCAGTTGGTTCAGTTGGTAATGAGCGTCGAATCACCAATGTGGCAGATCCAGTTCGTGGTACGGATGCAGCAAACAAACAATATGTTGATCGTTCTGTTGGTGCAGTTCGTAGCGAAATGAAGAAAACTGATAAGAAACTTCGTGGTGGTATCGCAGGAGCAACTGCTGCAGCGAATATTCCACAAGTGACTAAACCAGGTGGTTCAATGGTTGGCCTTGGTGTAGGTAACTACAAAGGTGAAAGTGCAGTTGCAGTAGGTTACTCACGTGCGAGTGATAACAATAAAGTTATCTTCAAAGTGAGCGGAGCTGCAACCACTCAAGGCGATTACAATATTGGTGCTGGTGTAGGTTATCAATGGTAGTAACTCACTAAACTAGACAAATCACTCGGGTAGGAATATCCGAGTGATTTTTATTATTTAAGTTATTTAAAAAACAGTTTTATTTTTGACTGCACTTTTAGATAATTTAAGTAATAGAATAAGGAAGAAAGCATGCGTAAATATAAAATTGGGATTACTTTTAATTTAGAAGCAAAAGTGACAGATATTTGGGCAAATGGTGCGAACCAAAATGTGATTCACCTTTATCATTTGTTTCAACACTCCGGCATTGTAGAAGATGTGGTTTTGGTTTCTTGGGGACCAGAAAAACGCACTACACCTCCAGAAGGGTTTATGCTTGATGGATTAAATTTGAAATACGCTTATATTGAGGATGTCATTGATCAATTAGACGTATTGATTGAGGGAACATTGGTGATTGAACCTCATCAAGTTACTCGAATGCATCAACATGGTGGTAAAGTTGTTTGCTATAAAATGGGTAATGACTTTATTATGGATATGGAAAATTTCCTTTTTGATAAGAAAGCAGGAAGAGTGTTTAATGGTACGTTATTTGATTCTGTATGGATGATTCCACAGCATGAGAACACCTGCAAATCTTATTTTTCTATTATGTATCGATGTCCTGCTTATGTTGTACCAGCAATTTGGTCGCCAGTATTCTGTGATCAAGTAATTAAGCGAATCAAAGAGAAGCATAATCTTACTTTTGGGTATAAACCAGATACTGAGAAAAAAGCTAAGCGTATAGCTTCTTTTGAAGCCAATATTAACATTGTAAAAACGTGTTTTACGCCAGTATTAATTGCTGAACAAGCCTATCGTGAAGCGCCTGAAAAAATTAAAAACGTCTATATGTGCAACACCTACGATAAAAAAGATAATCCAACCTTTTTCAATTTCATAGGTCGAACTAATCTTGTTAAAAATGGGGTGATGACGGTAGAAGGGCGTTATCAAATGCCTGATTTTCTTACTCGCTATGTAGATATTGTGCTAAGTCATCAGTGGGAAAATGGTTTGAATTATGCTTACAATGATGCTTTGTATGGTGGTTATCCATTTATTCATAATTCAAAACTAATTCCGAAAGGTGTAGGGTATTATTACGATCAGTTCGATGCATTTGAAGGTGCAAAAGTATTACTTGATGTGATTGATAACCATGATAAGCATCATGAAGAATATGTGAAAAGAGCAAATGAATATCTAGATTCGCAATTACCAACTAATCCTGTGAATATTTATTTGTATGAGAAAGAGATCAAGCGGTTGTTTTCTGAATAAGATTTGTGAAAATCCCTCAGTGAGTGCTAAGGGATTTTTTATTCAACTTATAAATCTTGATTAGTATTAATAGTGTGTTTATCTATAATATTTACCATAAAGCATTAAATTCTTTTTCGTATTTTTCTTTCAAATTAAGAAAATCTACTTTTTCATTCTCTGGCAGCAGTTCATAGCATGTCATTACATACCCATAAATATCATCTACATATTTTTTAAATCCAGGCAACAACTCATTGTTGAGTTTCATATTTTCTATTTCAGTTATTACATCAGATAGATTTTGAAATAGACTTACTTGATTTTTAGAGGTCGCAACAGAACTAATTGAACCTTTTCTTTCTCTTCTATACATATAAAAGCAGTTTTTATAAATCGCATAACTACTAATATATTTAGTAAGAAAAAAACTCCATGCAACATCTTCAAAAGATCGCCCTTTTATAAAAAAGAGGTGGTTTTTTAAAATTAATTCTCTTTTTATTGTTTTTGTAAAGGGGAATCCAAGATAAATTCCATCTTGATAAAGACCTTGAAAGTCTTCCCTAAAAGAACCTATTAGCTTATCTCGGTTGATGTAATGGTTCACAATTTTTTCAGGATAGACACTGCTCATATAATTGAAGATAGTATCGGGATTATTTTCAGTAATTATCTTTTGTAAATCAGAGAGAATAGTTGTTCCTTCCCAATAATCATCACTATCTAAAAACATTAAATACTCTCCTCGAGCAATTTGAATGCCTGCATTTCTTGCGTCGGATACTCCACCGTTAATTTTATGGATAAAAACAATATTAGAATATTGTTTTGCATATTTAGTGCAGATATCGATGGAATTATCAGGCGAACCATCATCAACTAAAATAAGTTCATAATTCTGATAATCTTGCGCTAAGACAGATTCAATACATTGTTCGAGGTAACGTTCAACATTATAGATTGGTACAATGATACTAAATAGTGGATTTTCAACTTTATCTTGTTGTTTTTGGCTTGGATTTTCCCCCAATAGATAACGTGCTTGAGCAATATTTTGAGGTTCATGGAATGCAGTAAATTGATCAGCAAGCCAGTAGGGTTTCGTTTCACTTAAAAGTGCGGTTAATTTTTTTGCGACATCTTTGCGGATGAGATAAAGCGAACAACCATAGTTGTACTGATTTGTATCACCATAGATTAATGCATCAGGCTCATCACTAGCTTGGTATAGGCGTTCACAAGCAGGAGTTTTACCATCGCGCTGTAATTTGATAATTCCGTAAGAAGAGTATTTATTAGCATAATTGATAGCATGCTGAATGAAGTTTTCAACAGGCTGAATTTCACTTTCAGCAATTAAAACAAAATCATTGTTTTGTAGCAGTTCATTTTCAGCAATCGCTTTCCAGCATTGAATATGAGATAGCGTTTGTGCGATTTCTTTGTCATTGGGAGTGCGCTCAAGTAGTTCTTCTGCTCTTTGTAAATTAAATAAGGCTGAAGAATTACCGAGTAAGCTAACCTGTTCTTTAGTTACTGCAGAAATAGGAACAACATGAGAGTCAGAGGCGCATTGTAAAAAATGACTCAGTCTCTCTATTTTTTCAGAAGCATAAATAACATAACAGGTTAGTTTTTCCATCGTTTTGATTACCCTTTATTTTTCGCGGTAGTCACTTTCAACGCGATATACCCCACAATAGCTGAAACAGTGGAGCCTAATAAGATCCCTAATCGAGAAAGGGCGTTAATGTTTTCACCGGCATCAGCATTGAAGGCAAGGCTGGCTAAGAACATTGACATGGTGAAACCGATACCACATAAAATCGCCACGGCAAAAATTTGTTTGAAGTTGATGCCTTGCGGAAGTTTTGCTATGCCTAGTTTAACGGAAAGATAGCTGAAACCAAATACACCAAGTGGTTTTCCGATAATTAAGCCTAAAGAAATCGCAAATAATAATGGTGATGAAAGCATGCTTGAGTCGATACCATCAAAACTTACCCCCGCATTGGCAAAAGCGAATAATGGTAGGATAACAAAGGATGACCAAGGCGCAAGAATATGTTCAAAGTCATGTAACGGTGTTTCGCCATTTTTGCCTTTCAATGGAATACAAAACCCGATGATAACGCCTGCAAGAGTAGCATGTACGCCCGATTTTAATACAGAAGCCCACAAGATTGTTCCCACCACCATATAGGCACAAAGTGCGGTCACTTTAAAGCGATTTAATGCGATAAGTACAGCAATTGCAATGGCTGCAAAGGCGAGTGCTTGCACACTTAATCCATGGGAGAAGAAGAGTGCAATCACGACAATTGCACCTAAGTCATCAATGATGGCTAAAGCAAGTAAAAAGATTTTTAGTGGGAGTGGCACTTGTTTACTTAATAACGCCATGATGCCCAGTGCAAAAGCAATGTCTGTCGCCATTGGGATAGCCCAGCCATCGGCTAAAGCAGGATCGTGTTGGGCGATAAATACATAAACTAAGGCAGGAATGATCATTCCCCCCACCGCTGCAATAGCAGGGAAAACCGCTTGTTGATAGCTTGAAAGGGAGCCCTCGAATAATTCTCTTTTGACTTCCATTCCCACTAAAACAAAGAATACTGCCATAAAACCATCGTTGATCCAGTGAATTAAGGTTTTATCGATAGAAAAACTACCTACTTGAATGCTGACTGGTAAGTTTAAAAAATTGTTATAATTTTGATTGAGCGGTGAATTGGCTAATAGCATTGCAATTACCGCTGAAAAAAGTAATAAAATTCCACCAGCTGATTCCAATTTGAAAAAACGCTGAATTTGTTGAATCAAACTCAGTTTATTCATTCATTCTCTCCTAAAAAAGTAATAAAAAATAATAAAGCTTAGATACTATCACAAATTTACTGATTTTGGGGAAAGAGGCGGTAGATAATGTGAGATTTAATCGGAATGTGATAGATTTCGTGATCTATTTCACAAAATTTATTTTCATTTTTGGAGTAAAAAACAATTTAATAGTAAAATCCTTAAAATTTATTTATTCGAGAATACTTATGTTTTCAAAAAAAGACATCATCGTGTTAGGTATGATGATTTTTGCTTTATTTTTAGGTGCAGGAAATATTATTTTTCCTCCGATGGAAGGTTACACCTCAGGTAACCATTGGGCAACAGCCTCTATGGGATTTGTGATAACGGGCGTATTAATGCCGTTTATTACCTTAGTTGTTGTGTCAGTATTAGGACGTGGTGAAGAACTGACTAAGAATTTACCCAAGTGGGCAGGTGTAGCTTTTTTAACCATTCTTTATTTAGTCATCGGTTCAACTTTTGCCATGCCTCGAATTACCAATGTCGCTTATGAAATGGCATGGTTACCATTGGGGCTCGTTGAAGATAGTGCGACGACACGTCTTATTTTCTCTGTGATCTTTAATATTATCGCGATGGGATTCATGATTCGTCCAGGTACAATTATTTCAACGGTGGGTGAAGTGATGACACCGGCATTGTTGGTATTATTACTTGTTGTTGGGGTCACTGTTTTTGTTTCACCGCTTTCTGATATTGTTGCACCATCTCAGGCGTATGCTGAGAATTCAGCATTAACCACAGGGTTAATTAGTGGTTATCAAACGATGGATGTACTTGCAGCGATTGCCTTTGGTGGCATTGTTGCACGGGCGTTATCTGCAAAAAATGTGACTAATCCCCAAAAGATTGTTCAATATACTATTTCAGCGGGTTTCGTATCTGTCATTTTATTAGGTTGCTTGTATTTCGCCTTATTTTACTTAGGGGCGACTTCTGATGCTGTGGCACAAGGCGCAACAAATGGCGGACAAATCTTCTCTCGTTATGTGAACAGTTTATTCGGCACAGCGGGAACCTGGATCATGGCGGGTATTATTACTTTAGCAAGTCTAACCACATTAGTGGGCGTAACCAGTGCGTGTGGTGATTACTTCTCCAAGTTTTCGACGCGTTTTTCCTATCCATTTTGGATTGTCTTCTTCACTGCCATGACGACAATTATTTCACAATATGGCTTAACAAAATTACTCCGAGTGACGATTCCTGCCTTGTTGTTGATTTACCCAATGGCGATCATGTTAGTCGTTTTACAGCTAGTGCGTAATAAATTGCCTTCTATTCGATTGAGCTATTACGTGACCATTTTAGTGACGGTTTGCTTTAGTTTAGTTGATAGTTTAAAAAACTTGGATGTCTTGCCGGAAGGCTTACATCAAATCATGACGCATTTCCCGCTCTATTCACAAGGGCTCGCATGGCTTGTACCCGCATTATGTACTTTAGTGCTTTCCATGATATTCGGGAAAACGATTTCAAAATAACAAAAATGCCGACAATGATTTGTCGGCATTTTTTATATCAAGTGCGGTCGTTTTTTCACGTGTTTTTAGGCGGCAAGACGTTGTCTCACAATTTCAAATAAACATACACCTGTTGCAACGGAAACATTCAGGGATGAAACAGAGCCCGCCATTGGAATACTAATGAGTTGATCACAATGCTCACGAGTAAGACGGCGCATGCCTTCACCTTCGGCCCCCATCACTAAGGCAAGAGAACCAGTAAGTTTACTTTGATAAATGGTTTCTGTTGCTTCGCCAGCTGTACCTACCACCCAAATATTATGATTTTGTTGTAGATCTCGCAAAGTACGAGCTAAATTGGTTACGCGAATTAATGGCACAGTCTCCGCAGCACCGCAAGCCACTTTACGTGCGATAGAAGTGAGTTGAGCGGATTTATCTTTTGGCACAATAACAGCGCTCACACCAGCTGCATCCGCAGTACGTAAACAGGCACCTAGGTTGTGAGGATCTGTCACACCATCAAGCACTAACAAAAGTGGATTTTGCTTACGAGTAAGAAGTTCAT
>CAKAQT010000053.1:0-7271 GCA_916720325.1 Parahaemophilus parainfluenzae | reverse complement strand
TATTACGTTGAATATGATCACGTTCTAACATCTTCATCGCATTCACAAATTCTTTACTGAATAAAGCTTCACGTCTGCCATCAAAAGCTAATGTGGCTAAAGCTGATAGTACATCATAGCTACCTTGATAATAACCAAAGCTACTTTCCATACCCCATAAAGCAAGGATATATTCTTGTTGAACACCATAGCGTTGGCTAGCTTGTTGTAATGGTGCTTGTACTTCCCAATAACGCTCTTCGGCAATATCTACTTTGTTTTGGGTCAGTACTTTATTCAAATAATTCGTTGTACCGTTTGGATTCGGTAACTGCGGTTGATCCGCATTACGCTGACTTCTACCTGCTTGAGCACGGTCCAAATCTACAGCCTTTTGCATATATTGAATATTATTTTGTGCATTCAATACTGATAACGATACGCCTTCAGCAGCCGCTTTGCCTTTTAAGAACTGTACATAATCATTAAAGTTATCTAAAGTTCTTGGTTTGCTATAAACAGCATTACTGCTTACTGACGGAATACTTTTCGTGGATGACGTTGTCGTTGTTGTCGTATTACTTGAACAACCCGCCAATAAAAGTGCGGTCGATAATGCCGTCATTTTTAACGTTGAGATTAAATTCATTTCTTTTCCTTTTTTAATTATCAAAATATCGCATTATTTGCGTAAAAATTGGTTATAAACAGCTTTCAATAATGAGGTTGGTAATAAGCGAGAACCTGAACGCAAGGCAAAGGTGAATAGGCCTGAAAATAAGCCTTGAATACCTAAGCGATGTTTCAATTTAAATAAACGCCATTCTGCTTTCGCTTGGTTTAAACCACGACGACGCCCTACCATGCCATTGCCCACGCGGGCATAAACTAAAATGTCCGGCAAGTTTGCCACTTTTTGTCCTTGCGCCACGAGCTTAATCCACAGGTAATAATCTTCCTGTAAATCTTCATATCCACCACAATTAATGACCGCACTTTTTTGATATGCCACCGTCATGTGATTGAACGGACAACGTTTTTGGGTAAATTTAACGATATCTTGTGCATCAGTCGGCACGTTACGATATGCCACGATGTCTTGAATATTTTCGCCAAACTCAGCAATCTGCCCACCGAAAATAATCGTATCCGGGTGCTGCTCAATAAACGCCACTTGTTTTGCAAAACGTTCTGGCACACAAATATCATCGGTATCCATACGGAAGACCCAATCGTGTGAACAATGTTTCAATCCTTCATTAAGCGCTTTACCTAAACCTAAATTTTTTGGCAATTTCACTAAGTTTAAGGGTAATTTGGTTTCAAATTCAGAAACCACCGCTTCCAATTCAGGTGTAACAGCACCATCAAACACCAACACAATCTCATCGGCTGGATGCGTTTGAGCCACTAAACTGTCAAAACATTCTCTTAAATATTGTGAGTTTTCCTTAATATATAAGGACATTAAAACTGAAAATTTCATACTTCTCTATCTAATAAGTTATCTACATAAACCGTTTCAAATTAATTGCCAATTTAGGTGAAATTAGAACCACAAAGGCAATAATTAGCTGCTTAATACTTTTCGTTAATTTAAAAATCTCAAAATAGTAAAAAGCGGCTTTACGGGATAAATTCATAATATGTGGGTAAGCCAACATATATTGTGCGTTGATGGCAAAATTCTTTTCTTGTTCTGCCGTTTTCACATAATTTTCACGGATATAATCAATCGCTTTTTGCGTATTAGTCGTATCCGTTGATACGCTAGAACGCTTGGTATGGAACGTACAATAAGTCAACGGCTCAGCCACTTTGTACGCTTTAAACGTTGGATCTTGCACAAGTTTCAGCAAGAAATCGTAATCTTCTAATGAACGAAGTGCGGTCGATAATCCACCGATTTTTAAAAACAGATCTTTTTTCACTCCAATCATTGGCATACCACCAATTTTATTTGCCAGTAAAATTCGCTCTACGCTAATCTCTTGTGGCTCAATGGGGTTAGTCACATAGCTAAAACCTTCATTCACCATTTCACATTTAGCTGGATGATAAACAAAGTTAACATCAGCATGTTCGGCAATCACATCGGCTAATTTCTGACATTTATCATTTGCAAAACGATCATCGTCATCAAGGAATAACAACCATTCATCATCGGCATTTCTTGCTCCGATATTGCGGCTTTCTGCCGCGCCTTGATTGGTTTCGTTACGAATAACTTTAACTGCAAATGGATACGATTGTGTCACTTCAACGGGTTCTTTCGAGCAATCATCCACAATCACCACATCAAAATTATAGGTAGTTTGCTTGGTTAAACTTTCCAATAAGGCAGGAATTTCTTCTTTCCGATTATAAGAAGGCACGATGATACTAAACATCTTTCGGCTCCTGTTGTTTAAATAAAATAAGTTGTTTACCGTGAGTGCCAAAAAGCGATAAGAACATCAGCATGACAAACATAATGCCCGGGAAAGCAAAGGTGTCTGCTTTGATATTACAGAACGCTAAAATTACAAAGGTAGAAAGAATAAATTTCCAGCTGCCATCAAACCAGTTTAAGGCAACTTTGCGTACAAAATAGAATGTCACGGCAAAACACACTAAAGCATAAGACACGCCGCCATAAAGAATTTGGCGTAAGAAACCAGAGTCCGTATGCCCATAATAACGGCCAACTTCTAACTCACCTGTCATATACATACCATCGCCATAAATGAACTGCTTGAGCGTTGGCATAAAGAGGTGGTTTTTCATCAAGGTATCTGTTGACGAACTGACAAATCCTGCACCGTGTAATAAATTAATCACGGGCTCTAAAGCATGTGCCACATAAGGATTTTCAGGTAAGAAATAGGCCAGTAATAATACCAAAACAGCAAATGCAATGAGTGATGGAACATAACGCCATTTGAAATACACTAAAATGCTCACAACCGATAACAGAAGGAATGTACGCCCTGAAATTAATCCGATACATAACATTAAAAATACCAGAATACTCGGAAGCGTATTATGTTTAGCGTTGTAAGCCAGTAAGAAATGCAACAGCATTAAATAGAATAAACTCAGTTGGAAAAAGGCGGTTGCGGTGATGTTATATAAGCGATATTCCTGCTCCGAACCATAAAAACGTGCGGGCAACACCGCATTGGTTGAAAGCAAGAAATCAATCATAAATGATGCACCGAGTAAGCCAATCACGCCCACTGCAAACTGCACTACTACACCGAGTTGTAAATCACGAACGACTTTCTGTTGACCATTTACATTGGCATAGAAGGCATTATAAAGTCCCACACCAAAGATAAATAAAATCAGCTCTTTCACATACATGGTGATGACAGAAAAATCTCGCGTACCATTGACTAAAAGTGGAATCACGCTAAATGCAATCAGCCCAATGATAACGACTAAACTATCCACTGGCACGGTAATACCTTGTGGTTTCTGCTTTTTAAAATACTGATAAGCCAATACAACCAATGCCGCTAAACCTGCGACGAATGACATTCGTACAACATGAAACAGCCAAGGATCGTAAAGATAAAAAAGATTAAAAAGTGCGGTCATTTTTACGTTATTTTCCTAAATTCTTTTTCACTGCTAAGATTTTTTTGAGTGGATATTTAATTAATTTCTTCACTAAATTATTAGATTTTGAACCACGAATCGCTTCCAAATTACTCACTAATTGTGGATTTTCAATGGCTACAAGCGGACGAACCACATTGTTATTAATCTGGAATTGGGTTTCAAATAATAAGAAATCATCAGCAAGCCAAAACGGTTTTTCTTGTTCGAGTTGTTTCAAAAATGCACGTGCCGCTGATTTTTTGATTAAGTATGCCACCGTACCTGCAAAATAACTTTTATATGGATAAGCCACGGTGACATCACCAATAGTTTGGCGCAAGAATGAAAAAGTGGTTGGATAATTAATCTCTAATTCCACATCATCAAATTCCGCAATTTTTGATTGTCCGATTAATACAATATCCACATCACATTTTTCGGTTAAAAGTGCAATCGTTTTTAGTGATAAATTTGAATTGAACAACGCATCATCTTCACAGACTAACGCATAATCATTTTCCGTCACATTTTGATCTTCTACGATCTGACGATAAACCGCTAAATGACTTAATGTACAACCAATTTCGCCTTTTGTGACGTTGCGTCCATAATGCTGTTCAAATTTTGTTGGATTGAATACTTCTGCCAATTCATCCCATTCTTTTTGCATGGTATTAATGGCTGAAAATACAACGAAATCTGCTGTATCCGGTTGAGCAAAAAACAGCTCACGACGCTGAACATCTTTATCTAGTGAAATCAAATATTTATTCATAATTATCTCAAATTTGGTTTTTGCAGTATTTTGATTACAACAAACGGAAATAGTTGCAAATTATACTAAAGAAATAGTCCAATGGCATGGCTTTTAGCACAACTTTAAAAAGCCTTAAAAAAATAACCGCACTTTAAATGCTTAAAGCGCGGTCTATTTTAAATGGATTAATGTGTTATGTCTTTCAATTAGAAAATTGCAGTCGCTAAACCGACTACAACACTTAAAGAAAGCACTACAGCTAACATTGCATAACCAAAATCACTCATTTAAATTTCCCACTTGTTTAGTTAAAGATAACCCATTCTAACAATAAAGCGCGTTTTTTCAAAAATTTTTTATAATTTACTTAACCTATTTGGTGACAGTCTTTATAATGGGAAAAATTCTCTAGAGGCAAAATTATGGCAACAATTAAAGATGTCGCAAAAATGGCTGGTGTTTCCACCACCACTGTTTCACACGTAATTAATAAAACCCGTTTTGTAGCAAAAGAAACCGAAGAGGCGGTGATGCAAGCCATTAAAAGCTTGAAATACTCACCAAGTGCTGTTGCTCGGAGTTTGAAAGTCAATACGACAAAATCCATTGGGATGATTGTGACCACCAGTGAATCCCCTTATTTTGCTGAAATCATTCATGCCGTTGAAGATCATTGTTATCGTCAAGGCTATTCACTTTTTTTGTGTAATACACAAAATGATCCTGAAAAAATTAAAAACCACGTCGAAATGCTTGCCAAAAAACGCGTAGATGGTTTATTGGTCATGTGTTCTGAATACACACAACATTCACTTGATGTGCTTTCTAGTTTCTCGTCTGTGCCGATGGTGGTAATGGATTGGGGTCCAAATACAGATACCGATATCATTGAAGATAACAGCTTTATGGGCGGTTATCTTGCTACTAAGCATTTAATTGATTGTGGCCATAAAGAGATCGGTCTTATTGCGGGTGAATTAGATAAAACGACGGCAAGAACCCGTTACGAAGGCTTTGTAAAAGCCATGAATGAAGCCAATCTACCGATCCATGAAAATTGGATTATGGAAGGTTTCTTCGAACCTGAAGACGGTTACGAGTGTATGAATAAAATTCTTGCACAAGACAGCTTACCTACTGCCGTATTCTGTTGTAATGATGTGATGGCATTAGGGGCAATTTCTGCTATTACGGAAAAAGGCTTGCGTGTGCCTAATGATATCTCGATTATCGGCTATGATAATATTCACTCATCACGTTTCTATGCACCGCCACTCACCACGATTCACCAATCGAAATCTCGTCTAGGTGCACAAGCGGTTAATCTTTTATTTGAGCGTATTGCGAATAAAGATAACGAGAATCATGAAAAACACCGCATTGCGATCCATCCTGAACTCGTCATTCGCAAATCTGTTCGCGACCTTAAATAAACATTAAATTTTTTGACCGCACTTTGAATTTTATCTAAAAAAGTGCGGTCATTTTTTTACTTATTTTCAGCTTTTTTGATTTAATACAAGTTTTCGACGTATAGCATTTGATCCCGATACATATTTTTGATTATATCTCTCCTGGTTTTATTTTTTCTTTATCGGAGTTTATATGACTGATGAGTATCGCACTCTCCGCCATAATATTAATATGTTAGGGCGTTTTCTTGGAGAAACCATCAATGATGCACAAGGCGAAGACATTCTTACCTTGATTGAAAATGTTCGCCAATTGTCCAAACAATCTCGAGCGGGCGATAGCCAAGCACGTAAAACATTGTTGGATACCCTTTCCACCATTTCTAACGAAAACATTATTCCCGTTGCGCGTGCATTCAGCCATTTTCTTAATCTGACGAATATCGCTGAACAATACCAAACGGTCTCTCGCCAACATAAAGATTTACAATCTTCTAATCGTTCATTAAGTGCTTTATTTCAACGTTTAAAAGCACAAAATGCCTCAAAAGAAGAGGTTTACAAAACCGTTGAAAACTTGCTTATTGAGCTTGTATTAACGGCACACCCAACCGAAACCACGCGTCGTTCTTTAGTCCATAAACACGTTGAGATTAATAAATGTTTAAGCAAATTAGAGCACGATGACTTAACACCGAAAGAACGCGGCATTATTGAACGTCTGTTGCTTCGTTTAATTGCTGAAGCTTGGCATACTAATGAAATCCGTACTGTTCGCCCTACCCCATTCGATGAAGCCAAATGGGGCTATGCCATGATTGAAAATAGCCTATGGCAAGGGGTACCGGAATTCTTACGTCAATTAAATGAACACGCTCGTGAATTCTTAGGCTACGATTTACCTGTGGGCTTACGTCCTGTCAGAATTTCTTCTTGGATGGGCGGTGACCGTGATGGTAACCCATTTGTTACTTCAAAAATTACTCAACAAGTCCTCTATCTTGCTCGTTGGAAAGCAGCAGATTTATTCTTAAATGACATCAAATCCCTTGCCGATGAATTATCCATGGTGAAATGCACACCAGAATTTACCGCAAAATATGGTGAACATTTAGAGCCTTATCGTTTTGTAGTCAAAGAACTTCGTTCGAAACTTATCGCGACCCTTGATTACTTTGATGATTGCATGGCAAATCGTCCTCCACGCGTAAGCCAGGCGGATATCATCATGGAAGATAATCAACTTTGGGAACCACTCTATGATTGCTATCAATCATTAATGGCCTGTGGCATGCGGATTATTGCCAATGGATCTTTATTAGATATTTTGCATCGCATTCGCTGTTTTGGGGTTACCCTTTCACAAATGGATATTCGTCAAGAAAGCACGCGTCATACGGATGCTATCGCAGAAATTACTCGTTATCTTGGTATTGGCGATTATGCACAATGGAGCGAAGCTGAGAAACAATCTTTCTTAGTGCGTGAATTAAATTCTCGCCGTCCATTAATTCCAACCCATTGGGAGCCGTCTGCAG
>CAKAQT010000052.1:0-7304 GCA_916720325.1 Parahaemophilus parainfluenzae | reverse complement strand
GTTTTACTTGATTCACAATCGCGCGTGGCGTAATCGTTGCGCCAGAAAATTGGTCAAATTTACCGCCATCTTTTTTGACCGCCCAATCTTTTAGGCTTTCCGGTACGATAACTTGGTTTGTAAAACTTAAAATCCAATCCGAAATGCGAAGTTCGATTTTATCGCCTAATCCTGGGGTTTCATGATGTTCAATCACACGCACTCCTAAAACTTCACCTTTTGGTGTGATGCCCACTAATAAACGGATATTCCCTGAATAACCATCTGGCGCTGTCGTTTCATAAGCATAGGCAGTGGGCACATGATCTTTGATCGCAAAATAGAGTTTTTGAATGCCTTTGAGTTTATCTTGCTCAGGCGTTTCTACGCTTTCAAGCAAGTTATTATTAAAATAATCTTGAGGGATGACTTGGAGTAATAATGCTTTTTGTTGTTCAGCCATGGCTTCATCAATTTTATCTTTTGTAAGCATATAAATGCCTGCAGAAACAGCAGTACATACAAGCGCAATAAAACCTAATAACAAACCAAAACGGGAGGTAACTTTAAAAATACCCATTATTTTCTCCCTTTTGCAAAGTGCCCCGCTACGCGAGGACGGGTGTAGTAGTCGATAAGTGGCACACAAATATTACTTAATAAAATCGCAAATGCCACGCCGTCAGGGTAGTTTCCAAAGTAACGAATGAGGTAAACCAATAATCCGACCAAGGAACCAAATACAAGCTTGCCGCGAGGTGTAATAGAGGCTGTGACAGGGTCAGTCGCAATAAAGAACGCACCAAACATCATGGCACCGCTAAAGAGTTGGCTAATCATACTTAAATGATGATGGCCTGACATCGCAGTGATAGTCGCTAAGGTCACAAAAGTCACGAGCATTGAAACGGGAATTTGCCAGTGAATTTTTTTCTTTAAAATTAATAAAATCCCACCAAACATAAAGGCCAGATTGACTTGCCACCAACCTTCAGCAAAATCAGTCCCATTTTGTAATAAAATTGGTAATTTTACAAAATCATGGAATACACTTTCATCGCCTTGATGGAGCTTATAAAAGATCTTCGCACTGTCTAATGGTGTCGCTTGTGTAATGCCATCAATGGAATGAACAAGTTGACTCAAACTAAATCCATCAGTGGTTAAGCCTGTGAAAACTAAAGAAATAGAGTCTGCAAATGTTGGAGGTTCATTCAATAATGAAATAGGTGGCATCCAACTTGTCATTTGTAGTGGGAAAGAAATCAATAGCACCACATAACCCACCATAGCTGGATTGAAAGGATTTTGTCCCAAACCGCCATAAACATGTTTACCTAAAATAACAGCGGAAAGCGTACCAATTAAAATCACCCAATAAGGTGCATAAGGCGGAATCGCCATCGCTAAAATTAAGGCAGTAAGCACCACACTAAAATCTGAAATATAGACCAGGTTTGGCTTATTGCGTAATTTGGTCACAATAAACTCAAGTAATAATGCGAAAGAAATAGCCAAAGCGGATTGCACCAAAACACCCATTCCAAAATAATAAATCTGTGTGAGCAGGGCAGGCAGCATGGCTGCAATCACCCATAACATAATACGGGCGGTTAATTTGCCTGAATGAGTATGAGGCGAACTCACCATTTTCTTAAACATAATCTTTTCCTGCGTTATTCTGTTTCTTTGGCAGCTTCAGCGGCCGCTTTTTTTGCTTTAGCCCTTGCTATAGCTGCTGCGATAGCGGCTTTTTTCGGATCAAGTGCGGTTGGATTTTCATCTGTTTTTTCTGCCGCGCTTTCAGTTGCATTTGTAGTAACCGTTTCACCTTGAGCTGCCTCTTTCTTAGCTTTGGCTCTTGCAATAGCAGAGGCTACTGCAGCTTTTTTCGGATCAAGTGCGCTTGGATTTTCATCTGTTTTTTCGACCGCACTTTCAGTTTCATTTGTTGTAACTGCTTCACTTTGAGCGGCAGCTTTCTTGGCTTTGGCTCTTG
Source organism: Parahaemophilus parainfluenzae (assembly GCA_916720325.1). GTDB lineage: Bacteria > Pseudomonadota > Gammaproteobacteria > Enterobacterales > Pasteurellaceae > Haemophilus_D > Haemophilus_D parainfluenzae_W. The sequence goes on along the minus strand of CAKAQT010000052.1, from coordinate 5,326 downwards.
CAATGGCAGCGGCTACCGCGGCTTTTTTCGGATCAAGTGCGGTTGGGTTTTCATCTGTTTTTTCTACCGCGCTTTCAGTTACATTTGTCGTAACAGCTTCACCTTGCGCGGCGGCTTTCTTGGCTTTGGCTCTCGCAATGGCAGCGGCTACTGCGGCTTTTTTCGGGTCAAGTGCAGTTGAGTTTTCATCTATTTTTTCGACTGCACTTTGAGTTTCATTTATCGCAATGGTTTCACCTTGAGCGGCGGCTTTTTTCGCTTTCGCTCTTGCTAGCGCAGCAGCAACAGCTGCTTTCTTCGCATCTTTTTCATCAGTTTGTGACGGTGTTGCATCCGACGCCGTGCTTATATCTGCTTGTGCTTGTTGTCTAGCAAGACGGCGGGCTTTACGTTGCTCCATGAGTTCATGGTTATCCGGTAAGATTTCCCCTTTCTCAGATACAATAGTTTTCGTTTCTTTATTTGCTGCTGAACCCGCTTGTTTTGCTTTCAAGCGCTCTAACGCTGCTTTAACTGGGTCTTCACCTTTTTGTTTGGCAAGTTCTTCACGGCGAGCTTCTGCCGCGCGTTGTGAACGTGCTTTACGCTCTTGTTCTTCACGCTCCATACGAGCTTGTTTTGCTTCAAAACGGATTTTAGCCTCTTCGGCTTTTTTCGCTTTTTCTTTAATTTCCAAAATTTTAGCTTTTTCTTGTCGGAAATATTGGATAAGCGGAATATGGCTTGGGCAAACATAAGCACACACGCCACATTCAATACAATCTTTTAAGCTGTATTCTTCTGATTTTTGGTGATCTTCACTGCGAGCATACCAATAAAGTTGCTGTGGCATTAAATTAACAGGGCAAGCATCAGAACAAGCAGAGCAGCGGATGCAAGATTGCTCTGGTTCGGGTTCACCATATTCAAAATGATCAGGAGCCAATAGACAGTTAATTAATTTGGTGACGGGAGCATTGAGATCGGAAAGTTGCAATCCCATCATCGGTCCACCTGCGAAAACAGGGAAGCGTTCGTCATATTGATAGCCAACCTGTGCCAATAAGTGGTCAACTGGTGTACCTAAGCGAACCCAGTAGTTGCCTTTCTCTGAAATTTTATCACCAGTCAGCGTGACGACGCGCTCAATTAAAGGTTCGTCATTAATGACCGCTCTTTTGATTGCAAAAGCCGTGCCGACATTATGCATTAATACGCCAATATCGTAAGAACGTCCACCGCTTGGCACTTCCATGCCGGTAAGCAAATAAATCAGCTGTTTGGCTGCACCAGATGGATATTTAGTTGGAATAACGCGCAATTCAATGTCATTTGCACCATGTAGTGATTGTTGAATAGCCTGAATCGCTTCAGGTTTATTGTCTTCAACTGCAATCACCACTTTTTCAGGGCGTAAGATATAACGTAAGATGCGAATCCCTTCGATCATTTCATCCGTGTAATCGCGCATTAAGCGGTCATCACAGGTAATATAGGGTTCACATTCTGCGCCGTTAATAATTAAGAGTTTAACTTTCTTTTCAGCCGATTGGATTTTGGCGGCCGTCGGGAATACTGCACCACCTAAACCAGCAACCCCCGCTTGGTAAATACGATCAATAAGTTGTTCGACAGGTTGTGTGAAAAATTCTTCAACTGGAAATTGCTCACGCCATTTATCCAAACCATCCGCTTGAATATGAATCATGTCCTCGGTTAAACCAGAAGGATGCGGTGCGACGTGTTCTCCGATAAATTTTACCGTACCAGAAGTCGGAGCATGAACAGGCAAGGTTCTTAAGCCATCACCTTGTGTTAGAGGTTGGCCTTTAAGGACATAATCACCTTCTTTAACTAATACATTACCCGCAGAACCAGCATGCTGTTTAATGGGGACATAAAAGTCATGAGCAAGTTCTGATTGCTGAATAGGGGATTGGTTTGACTGAGATTTCATTTCCGGAGGATGAATCCCGCCTTTAAAATCCCAAATTTTGCCGGAGTTAAATCTTGTTAATACATCAGCCATGTGATTCCGACTCCCCAACCACTAATTTTTTCTCGATTTCTGTGGTATTTACAACCGGAATGACTAATTTAGGATCAAACTTCCAGTTCCAATTATCAATATCTTTTTTCACTTTAATCATGGAAATACAATCTGTCGGACAAGGTGCCACACAAAGTTCACATCCAGTACAGAGATCAGGAATAATAGTATGCATGGCTTTGTTTGTACCGATAATGGCATCAACAGGGCAGGCTTGAATACATTTAGTACAGCCAATACACATATTCTCATCAATAAAGGCAACCATTTCTTCTGGTTCAGCGACATCATCCATTACAGGTACATCAACGCCCATGATTTCGGCAATTTTTACGACTGTTGGACGACCGCCAGGCACGCATTTTGTGATAACGTCACCATTAGCAATTGCTTCAGCATAAGGCTTACAGCCAGGATAGCCGCATTGCCCACATTGGCTTTGCGGTAAGATGGCATCAATTTTTTCGACGATAGGATCAGCTTCGACTTTTAATTTAATCGAAGCAACACCTAAAATCGCACCAAAAATTAAAGCGAGAACGGTTACTGAAATTAAGATAAACATTATTTTTTAGTGTTATTCCAAAATAAGCCGAGAAAAATCACTGTTATAGTAATAAACATCAAGAGATAAATCATTTTACTAATCCGGCGAAGCCCATAAAGGCGAGAGACATCAAACCGGCCGTAATTAATGCGATAGACGAGCCACGAAACGTAATAGGGACATCTGCAGCAACAAGGCGTTCACGCAATGCGGCAAATAAAACTAAAACCATCGCAAAACCTAAAGAGGCACCAAAACCATAAATGACGGATTCGGTTAAATTGTGTGCCAAATTGACGTTTAATAATGCCACACCGAGTACTGCACAGTTTGTGGTAATCAGTGGTAAGAAAATCCCTAATAAGCGATAAAGTGATGGGCTCGTTTTATTGATTACCATTTCAGTAAATTGAACCACGACGGCAATCACTAAAATAAAAACTAAAGTGCGCAAAAATGTAGCATTTAGCGGCATTAAAATATAATTATCGACTAAATAAGAACACAATGATGCAACGGTTAATACAAATGTCGTAGCAAGCCCCATACCAATTGCTGTTTCAATCTTTTTGGATACACCCATAAATGGGCAAAGTCCTAAGAATTTGACCAAAACGAAGTTATTGATTAATGCAGTGCTGATAATGAGTAGAATGTAATGTGTCATTGCGTCTAAATTTATTTTATATAAGTGGCGTATTATCCCTGTTTATCGCCTTGAGAACAATAAAAAATTCGGGGTAGTGCGGTCAGTTTTTCCTTTGTTTTTTATTTTGCAATCAGTTCTTTCTGGCTATGTTGGAAATAGCGATATAACTGAGGTAGCAATTGAGAAATCAAGTTAAGTTGTTGGTATGGCAACGCAAAGACCGCATTGTTTTTGGTTTGCGTTTCATCCCATTGAATTTTTTTTAGGCTCTGTTCAATACTATTTTGGAGCTTTTCAAAGATTTCTGGACGAAGCTTTTCAATATTTTCCAGTGCATATAAAACCTTTTTCGCAATAGGATAAAAGTCTGACAAAAATTCGGTAGTTTGCTGTAATTGCGTCATTTTATTGCGATATGCCCCTAAAGCAGAAATATAGCTCAATAGGGAATAATTCATTTTTAACAAGTCAAAACCTTCCTGCAAATAAGCTTGATATTTCTTCGGTTCGTTGTTCATATTGGAAAGCGTTGTGCTTAATGCTGCCGCATATTGATGGGCATTACGGCGTGCAATACGGTATTTTAAATTATCGCTTTTACCAAATTGCAGTTGGCTAATAATGTGCAAGAAATATTGTGCATCACTTTGAATCGCTTGACGGCTCACTTTATCGAGTTGGAGATATTTCCAATCCGGCCATAAATAAGAAACGGCAAACCATGCAATGGCTGAACCTAATACGGTATCAATGAGGCGAGGGAAGAGCGCTGATTGTGTGTCAAATCCCATTACATCGAAACTGATCAATACTTGCAAGGTAATAAAGAACGTGGAGAAACTGTAATTATTACTGCGGAAAAAGAAAAAGAGCGTACTGGTCACCACCATTAAGCCTAGTTTCATCTCTAATGTTGGGTTGAGGTAAGGTAATAAGGAGCCAATAATTACCCCTAAAATCGTGCCAATAATACGCTGGCGTAACCGCACTTTGGTTGCAGAATAGTTTGGCTGACACACAAAGACCGCAGTAAGCAAAATCCAGTAACCCAAATTAAATTGGAAAAATTCAACAATTGCGCAACACAAAAACACCACGATAGACAAACGTACAGCATGGCGGAAAAGGGGGGATTCAAAAGTGAAATTACTTCCAATAACTGAAAGAATATTTTTTAATCCCGTAATTTGTTCGGTATGGATTTGTGCAGTCTGCTCATTTTCACTGGTTTCTTGCTCAAGCTGACGTAATTGCCAGTTAATGCTTTGTAGGTTATCAATAAGTGTTTGAAGAGCAAGCAAAACATTGTTTTGATTGGTATGTTCTTTGCTATAAAGCTCAAGAGATTGAATTGTGCCCATTAACGCTTTTTCTACGCGAATATTATAGTGATAAGGCGTATTTTGACGCAGGCAAGCCGTAATATCGTGACAGGCTTGCGCTTGTAATTCGAGCAAGCGCTGAATACGGAAAATTAAGTCCGTATTTTTAAGTTGTTCCGCAATTTGTCGATAATCAAAATGTGTCGAATTTGCACGTTCATGAATATCTTGCGCAGCAAAATAATAGCGGATCATGCGCTGTGTGCGAACATGGCGATGTTGTCCACGTATACGATAGAAAAGTGCTGTTCTGGCTTGATTGAAAGCCTCCACTACATTGGTGTTTTTCATCGCAAAATTAAGATGTTTTTTCTCGATGTCATCAATCTCATCAGGATCAAAAAATTCGGATTTGGCATCTAAATAATTGCCTAAGGCACAAAACGCTTTTGCCACACTTTCTTGTACAGGACGATTTGGAAAAAAGAGATAGACAATGATGGTCACAATACTGTAGAGCAAAGTACCTAATAAAATCATCACAGGATTGATAAACCAGCTTGCAGAATTTCCCGGTATATAAGTGAGGGTAGTATAAATAGCCACCACCAATGTACCAAACGCAATGGTGCGATAACGTTCTCCCACTGCGCCAATCATCGTAAATAGAAAGGTGATGATGGTCATCAATAATACATATTGGATAGGGTGACCAATATTAAGTTGAACGATAAAGGTTGAAATAGAAAAGGCGATTAATGTGTAAAAAATATTTTTTA
>CAKAQT010000051.1:0-7310 GCA_916720325.1 Parahaemophilus parainfluenzae | reverse complement strand
CGTAGGCGCCACCACCTCACAAGAGAAAGTGCGGTCAATTTTAGCGAAGAATTTGGCATGTGAATTTACGGTTGTTGGTTCGAGCAGTCTAAAAAGTGGTTTAGTCGCAGAAGGAACCGTTGATTGCTATGTTCGCCTCGGTAAAACCGGTGAATGGGATACGGCAGGCGCTGAGATTTTATTAACTGAAATCAATGGAATGATTTTCGATCCGCACTATCAGCCGCTCACCTATAATCAGCGTGAAAGTTTAATTAATCCCCCCTTTGTGATGGTGGCAGATAATACACAAAATTGGGCATCTGTCTTTCAATTTAATTGATTGGTTCGATTGGTAAAGTGCAGTAATATATTGCATTATTTAAAGATACTACTCGGAACAATAAGGAATAATATGCAAACTAATAATAACTGTATCGTGATTTTTGGTGCTTCCGGTGATTTGACTCACCGTAAACTCATTCCAGCACTTTATAATCTCTTCAAATTTGGTCGTTTAAACAAATTTTCTGTATTAGGTGTCGCGCGTTCAGAATTAAACGATGAGACTTTCCGTGAAAAAATGCGTGAAGCGTTACTTGAAACAGAAGAAACCACCCCAGAAACGCTAGATGCCTTTTGTAGTCATCTCTATTACCAAGCGGTAAACACATCTGATGCTGCGGATTACGGTAAATTAGTCCCTCGTTTAGAAGAATTACATACTAAATATCAAACGAATGGCAACACCCTTTACTATATGTCCACGCCACCAAGCTTATATGGTGTGATTCCAGAATGTCTTGCGGCTCATGGTTTAAACGAAGAAAAAGACGGTTGGAAACGTATTATTGTCGAAAAACCTTTTGGTTACGATGAAAAAACAGCACAAGAACTTGACGTCCAAATTCATCGTTTCTTTGAAGAACATCAAATCTACCGTATCGACCATTATCTTGGTAAAGAAACCGTACAAAACCTACTTGTCTTACGCTTCTCAAATGGTTTATTCGAACCGCTTTGGAACCGTAATTTCATTGATTATGTGGAAATTACTGGTGCTGAAGCGATTGGCGTGGAAGAACGTGGTGGCTATTACGATGGATCCGGTGCAATGCGTGATATGTTCCAAAACCACTTATTACAAGTTTTAGCCATGGTTGCTATGGAACCGCCCGCAATCATCAATGCGAACTCAATGCGTGATGAGGTTGCCAAAGTCATGCATTCTTTACGTCCATTAACGCAAGATGATGTTGAACACAACCTAGTGCTTGGTCAATACACTGCAGCAGAAATTGATGGAAAAGAAGTCAAAGGCTATTTACAGGAAAAAGGCGTTCCGGCTAACTCTCGCACTGAAACCTTCATGGCGTTACGTTGCGAAATCGAAAACTGGCGTTGGGCGGGTGTACCTTTCTATGTGCGTACAGGTAAACGCTTACCAGCACGCGTGACGGAGATTGTGATTCATTTCAAAACGACTCCGCACCCTGTATTTAGCCAAAATGCACCAGAAAATAAATTGATCATTCGTATCCAACCCGACGAAGCCATCTCCATGCGCTTCGGCTTGAAAAAACCAGGGGCAGGCTTCGAAGCCAAAGAAGTATCAATGGATTTCCGTTATGCCGATTTAGCCGATGAGCAAGTACTCACGGCTTATGAACGCTTATTGCTTGATGCAATGAAAGGCGATGCAACACTCTTTGCGCGTACGGATGCAGTACACGCTGCATGGAAATTTGTGCAACCGATTTTGGATTACAAAGAAGCGGGTGGTCGAATCTACGAATATGAAGCCGGCACCTGGGGACCAGTTGCAGCCGAAAAACTCATTGCGAAAAGTGGTCGCGTATGGCGTAAACCAAGTGGCAAAATGAAGAAAAAGGTTTAATCATTAATCGCAAGCCTTCTTCCCTACAAGCGGAAGAAGGCTAATATCCAATATAAAGAGAAGCACACATGAACACCATCACCTTCCCAACGGCTCAACACGCTGTTGAAAAGATCGCCCAAGAATTTGTGATTTATAGCCAATTAAATCATCCCGTACACATTTCCCTTTCCGGTGGTTCAACACCTAAGCTGTTATTCAAAACCTTAGCCAAAGCGCCTTATGCGGAACAAATTAACTGGAAGAATCTGCATTTTTGGTGGGGTGATGATCGCATGGTTCCGCCAACAGATTCAGAAAGCAACTACGGTGAAGTGCAAAAACTCTTATTCGATCATATTCAAATTCCTGCAGAAAATATCCACCGAATTCGTGGCGAAAATGAACCGCACTTTGAGTTAAAACGTTTCGAAGAAGAATTAAGTGCGGTCATTCCAAACGGTGTTTTTGATTGGATCATTTTAGGTATGGGGACTGACGGTCATACTGCTTCTCTCTTCCCACATCAAACCAATTTTGATGATGAAAACCTAGCTGTCATTGCTAAACACCCTGAAAGTGGTCAAATTCGCATTTCTAAAACAGCCAAACTCATTAAACAAGCCAAACGCATTACCTATTTGGTCACAGGCGAAAGCAAAGCGAATATTTTAAAAGAAATCCAAACCATGCCAGCAGAAAACCTGCCTTACCCAGCTGCCAAAATTAAAGCAAAAAATGGGGTGACGGAATGGTATTTGGATAAAGCGGCGGCTAAATTGCTATAACAAGTTGAGTATCAAATATCATAGGCTTATAAAATGATAGACTACAAAGTAAATGAACCGATTTCAGTCAAACAATTTATTGAACTGCTAAATAAAACAACGCTCGGGGCACGCCGTCCGTTAGAAGATGAAAAGCGTGTAGCAGCAATGTTGCACCATGCGGATTTATTAGTGACCGCTTGGGATGGTGAACGATTAGTGGGTGTAGCACGTTCCGTGACGGATTTTGCCTACTGCTGTTATTTATCTGATTTAGCGGTTGATGAACAATATCAAAAACAAGGTATTGGCTTGCAGTTAATTGAGCACACTAAACAAGCCTTACATCCACAAGCCAAAATTGTGCTTTTATCTGCTCCACAAGCCGTGGATTATTATCCGCATATTGGATTTACTCAACATATGAGTGCATGGACGAAGAGTTAATTTATTAGCATTGTATGGACTAAAGTAAGATTAAAATATAGATACATCAGATGCGGAGTGACTTTAATGTTGAATTTAGATAATAAAAAATTTGTTGCGGTTGAAAACACCGCAAATGGTGAGGTCAGTAGCCAAACAGAATTTCATTACCACCAACAAGGTAAAATGATTTGGGCCGAATATGGTGGCGGTGAAATTTTAAAAGGCTTTTTAATTGGAAAATGGATTGACGATACTCAAATTGAATTTACGTATCAACATTTAAATCAATCTCTAGAAAATCGTTTGGGGCGTTGCTGTACAACATTTTCTTTAGAAGAAAGTAAACTCGTCGGCCATGAAAAATGGCAGTGGCTAGACACGTTAGAGCAAGGCAGCTCTTTAATTAGAGAAATTTAAAAGAAGTTTTGCTATAGAATATCTGAAACAAGGTATCATCTTGCAGTTGATTGAACACACTAAACAAATCTTACATCCACAAGCCAAAATTGTGCAGTCATCCGCTCCATAAGCGGTAGATTATTATCCGCATATTGGATTTACTCAACATATGAGTGCATAGGCTAAGAGTTAAAATAGAATTAACTGAAAAACTCTAGCTAACTTAAAATTTACTATAGGACTATGAAGATAATAAATGCTTTTCTCACATTAATAAAATTTAAAAATTAGCAAAAGATTAATTTATTAAAAGTTAAATTTAAATCAATAACTTTCAAGGTACTTTATGAGCTTTAAAGAACTATTAACTTATATACTATCAATTATACCAACTATATACCTTATAAAAAGATATTATCTAGACTCATTCAACAAAAAGGAAATTCAAGATTTTGAACAATTAAACAAGTATTTCATCAATGAAAGATATAAAAATTTCGAGAATGAATCACAGCTAGTAAAAGACATGTTATGCAACACAGTTTCTTACTTTAAGGGTGTCAATTATGATTTGGTTAAATATATCCTGGAGGTTAAACATATTAATCTTTTTGATTTCATAAAACTAAAAAGATTGATAAGGATTGGATATTTAAAACCAAATGGAGAATACAATAAAAACCACAAAAAAGGGATAAACCATATAATTAAATTATCTATTTTATATTTTTTATTCATATTATATCTTTTTACATTCATTTATATAACAAGCTCTTTCTTACATATTGAGAGTGAACTTATAGCGACATCTCTAATAATAGGCTTTATTGCTACTCCAGAAATATGGCTTTTATTTTATACTGATAAAATAACCTCGGATAATAATGCTATAGAATGGTATGAGAAAAATAAAGATAACTTTGTTAAATCAAAATTTCTACTATCTGATAATTAAATTCTTAAAATTATAAGGTTGGATTTATTCCATCACTATTTCAAAAATCACGGTGGGCTTTAGCCTACCCTACAACAGGAGAAAACAATGTCAGTAAAAGGCGACATCGGTGTTATCGGCTTAGCCGTAATGGGGCAAAACCTCATTTTAAATATGAATGATCATGGCTTTAAAGTGGTGGCATATAACCGTACCACATCAAAAGTGGATGAATTTTTACAAGGTGCGGCAAAAGGCACCAATATTATCGGTGCATACTCTTTAGAAGATTTAGCTTCTAAATTAGAAAAACCACGTAAAGTGATGTTAATGGTACGTGCGGGTGATGTGGTAGATCAATTCATTGAGGCATTATTACCGCACTTAGAAGAAGGCGACATCATCATTGATGGTGGTAACTCAAACTATCCTGATACTAACCGTCGTGTAAAAGCATTGGCAGAAAAAGGCATTCGCTTTATCGGTTCGGGTGTTTCGGGTGGTGAAGAAGGTGCGCGTCATGGACCATCTATCATGCCGGGTGGTAACCACGAAGCATGGCCATATGTTAAACCAATCTTCCAAGCAATCTCTGCTAAAACCGAACAAGGCGAGCCTTGCTGTGACTGGGTTGGCGGTGAAGGTGCAGGCCACTTTGTGAAAATGGTTCACAATGGTATCGAATATGGCGATATGCAATTAATCTGTGAAGCTTACCAATTCTTAAAAGAAGGTTTAGGCTTAAGCTATGAAGAAATGCAAGCTATCTTCGCAGAATGGAAAAAAACCGAACTGGATAGCTATTTAATCGACATCACTACCGATATTCTTGGTTATAAAGATGCTGATGGTGAGCCATTAGTTGAAAAAATCTTAGATACAGCTGGCCAAAAAGGGACAGGTAAATGGACGGGTATCAATGCATTAGATTTCGGTATTCCATTAACCTTAATCACTGAATCCGTCTTTGCTCGTTGCGTATCTTCATTTAAAGATCAACGTGTTGCCGCTAACCAATTATTTGGCAAAACAATTCAACCTGTTGAAGGCGATAAAAAAGTGTGGATTGAAGCGGTACGTAAAGCCTTATTGGCGTCAAAAATCATTTCTTACGCACAAGGCTTTATGCTGATTCGTGAAGCCTCTGAACAATTTGGCTGGAACATCAACTACGGTGCAACCGCATTATTATGGCGTGAAGGTTGTATTATCCGTAGCCGTTTCTTAGGTAACATTCGTGATGCATATGAAGCAAATCCAGATTTAATCTTCTTGGGTTCAGATAGCTACTTCAAAGGCATTTTAGAAAACGCATTAAGTGACTGGCGTAAAGTGGTGGCAAAATCTATCGAAGTGGGTATCCCAATGCCTTGTATGGCATCTGCTATTACCTTCTTAGATGGTTACACTTCAGCCCGTTTACCGGCAAACTTATTGCAAGCACAACGTGACTACTTCGGCGCACATACTTATGAGCGTACCGATAAACCACGTGGTGAATTCTTCCACACCAACTGGACAGGTCGCGGCGGTAACACCGCATCTACCACTTATGATGTGTAAGTCTAAAAACGCATGATAAACTCACCGCACTTTGTTCACATAAAGTGCGGTTTATTTTTACCTTATTTTGGAGAAACCTATGTTATCTCAATCACGCTTAGATAAAATTTCAGAAATGGAAAACCTTCTCAATGAAGCGGAAAGTTTCTTAGTCGAAGCGGAACAATTTCTTGAAAAATGGCAAGCCTTCTTACCAAAAATGAAAACCTTAGAACACTATTATTTTGATGGTGACTGGCGAGAAGATTATCAAGCTTATGAGGACGGTAAAATCCCAGAGGATATGCCTTGTGGTGTATTAAGTGAAGATTTAGTATTTAATGCGAGTACAGGACACCATGGATTGGCGATTGAATATTTGAAAGTGATTGCGAAAGTATTAGATCAAGCTAAAGATTAATATTCAATATATTTAATTGTTCAAAAAAACATCGAAAAACGCATATTTTTGAACTTTCATTCATATCCGTTTGTCTTATGGAGTACTATCAATATGGATAGTTTTATATGTTAAACACGGAGAGATCCTATGAAATTAATTGGAAAATCACTTGTTATCGCGATGACTGTTATTTCCCTTGCTGCATGTGGAAATATGAACCGTACACAAAAAAATACAACAGCTGGTGCAGCTATTGGTGGTGCAGCAGGCTATATGCTTGGTGGTAATACCGCGACCACATTAGGTGGTGCCGCATTAGGTGGCGTAATCGGTAGCCAAGTCAATAAATAGTCAAAAAAATAACCGCACTTCATAAGTGGCGGTTATTTTTTTATTATTTCTCATCTGTTTTTTCTGTGCTTGGTTTACGGCGTTTACCAATATTTTTCGTATCTTTATGACGTAATTTGGCTTTCTTCTTCACCTCTGATTTTTTCTTTTCTTCACGCTTTTCTTTCATACGTGCTTTTTGCTTTTTAGACATGGATTTTACTTCCCCATCTTTCGGTGGTTTAGTACGAGGTTCTAGCCCTTCTAAAATACGCGCTTTTAAAAGCTCTTCCGTATAGCGTTTAATTTTACCGAGCAATTTGTAATCATGTGCTTCAACAAAAGAAACAGCCGTGCCTTTTTTTCCTGCACGAGCCGTACGACCAATACGATGTAAATAGGTATCTGCACTATAAGGTAAATCGAAGTTCATGACGTGTGTGACATCATCAATATCAATCCCGCGAGCAGCCACATCAGTAGCCACTAACACAGTAACAACACCTGATTTCAACTTATCAATGGCATTATTACGTTGCGTTTGTGCCATATCGCCTTCTAGATAAGTGGAGCGAATGCCACGTTTACGCAAAGTTTCAGAAAGTTCTCGTACATCTTCGCGACGACGAACAAATACAATACCACGGCTCA